>CBFIGW010000001.1:0-77094 GCA_965662155.1 Maribacter sp.
TTTACAAGATAAGATATTGTTGGTACATATCGTAGAAAAATTTATTCCACTAAACCCCACAATTTCCTATGAAAAACTCATGCTATCGGCTTGGGTTTTTTGTTTGTTCTCCTCTCAGATTTTTAGTTTCCTTATAATTTTCCAGCTTCATTTAACATTCTACTCGCACTGATTAAAAATACGTATCTTGATTGTCCAACTTAATACTCACGATTTTGAAAAGCAGAAAAAATGATTCGTTCCCATTTTTGATAATTTGTATGCTCCTGCTTTGTGTCGGGAGCACAATACAGGCACAGCATGAAGTTCTATATGGCGATCCATTGCCAGATGCCCCTGAACTTTCTGCTCGTGGAGAACATACCATCGGCGTGCGTACTCTAGATTTTATACATAAAAATCAAGTTGATATCTTAAATTCCAAAAAAGGGAAAGACCCCCTTTATGATCGCCCTTTGACCGTTGAGGTTTGGTATCCTGCGGAAGTAGCCACTGACACAGAAATATCGGTTACGTATAATGAGGTGATGGGTACCCGTGGGGATACCTTGCGCCCTTTGATTCCGTTTACGTTTAAAGGAAGGGCCGTACGTGATGCAAAACCAAAATCGTCGTCCGGTAAGTTTCCATTGGTTATCGTTGCCCATGGTTATGTGGGTTCGCGTTATTTAATGACCTATCTGACCGAAAACCTAGCGTCTAAAGGTTATGTAGTGGTGTCCATTGACCATACTGATTCTACGTTTAAAGATGCCAATGCGTTTCACAGCACCTTATTGAATAGGGCCAAGGACATCAAATTTGTATTAAATGAAATGGCCTCAATGTCCAACGATCCCCTTGGAGAAATTTTAGATGGGAATAATACGGGTATTGTTGGATATTCTATGGGCGGTTATGGTGTTTTAAATGTTGGTGGAGCTGGTTATAGTGATGGTGCCGCAGGTTTCTTTGGGCAAATGACAGGGGGCAGCACGGCCATAAATGTACTTGTTGCCAGTAATCCAGACTATCAAAAATCTATAGATCCTCGTGTAAAAGCCATAGTTGCTTTTGCCCCATGGGGTATGGAACGCGGAGTATGGGATGCAGAAGGTTTAAAAGGATTGAAAAAACCAACCTTGTTCGTTGCCGGAAGTGAAGATGATATTTCCGGATACGAAAACGGGATCAAGGCCATTTACGAAGGGGCGGTGAATGCAGACCGATACTTACTAACCTATATGAACGCGAGACATAATGTGGCTCCTAACCCGCCTCCTGCAGCATCCTTGGCACCAGGACTTAACATTAATGAATATTACCGCTACGCGGATTCCACTTGGGACCAACGCAAGATCAACAATGTGAATCAACATTTTGTTACCGCTTTTTTGGGGACCTATCTAAAAGGAGAGGACCATTCGCAATTCTTGGATATTCCGGAAAATTCCAATGAGAAAGATTGGCCCGGTTTTAAACCTCGTTCTTCCACAGGAATGGAATTGTTAAAAGCCGAAGCGATGGAGTAGTGAAATGTTGAATTTAAAAGTGAATAACCCTATACATGTCAATAATTTAACTTTACAAGTCTATTTTATGTTTTTCGTTTGTATGTGAATTGGAAATAGTAACTTTAAGAATTACCAACCAACTTTAAAACCACTTTATGAAATTAGCATCCATTGCTCGGAGCCTACTACTTTTATTGGGCATTTTGGCATTTTCCATAGTGTTTGTGCAATGCAAAAACGACAAAAACCCCTCTATAAAAACAACCATTAATGAAACCATCCTAAAGGCTCCCGAAGGATTTACAGTTGAAGAAATAGGCAAGGAATTGGGTGCCGTTCGGCATTTGACCGTCGCTGAGAACGGAGACATCTATGCGAATCGTTCTGTAGTAAAAGAAGGCGGAAAAGGCATTATTTTACTCAAGGATACCAATCAAGATGGTACGATAGATAAACAACTGGAATTTGCCGACGTTCCCGGAACAGGAATATTGGCAAAAGGCGATTACCTCTATGCCTCCTCAAACTCGGGAGTTTTTCGCTATAAATTGAATGATGCCCATGAAGTTATTGATATGGACAACCCAGAAAAAATAGTTGGCGGGCTCGTTGATATGGGCAGGGACAATGCCAAACCTTTTACCATTGACAATGATAAAAACCTTTATGTGACCATTGGTTCTTGGAACGATGCCTGTAGAGATCAGGAAACGAATAAAGGTATGATTCCCTGTTCCATCTTGGATTCCGCAGCGGGTATTTGGAAATTCAAAATAGATAAGCTGAACCAATCCTATGCCGATGGTAGTCGCTATGTCACCGGGCTTAAAAACGCCGTAGGTATCACCTGGAACACTAAAACCAATTCTTTGTTCGCCACCGATCATGGCCGAGGTGGGCTGAGCAATTTTTACCCCGACCTTTACACCGCGCAACAGAATGACGAATTGCCTTCGGAGACCTTTTATGAATTGAAAGAAAACGATAATGCGGGTTGGCCCTCTACCTATTACGATCATCAAAAAAACAAAAGAGTGCTCGCCCCTGAATATGGTGGTGACGGCGAAAAAGGTAGTGATGAAGAATTTGTTGAGCCCCTGATCGCTTTTCCGGCGCATTTAGGTCCCAACGATGTGCTGTTCTATACGGGTAGTCTATTTCCTGAAAAATATAAGAATGGTGCATTCATAGCTTTTCATAATCAGTCGAAAGAAATTAAAAAAGGCTTTTTTGTTGCTTTTGTTCCTTTTAAAAATGGAAAGCCGAGCGGGGATTGGGAGATTTTCTTGGATAACTTTGCCGGTTTTGATCTAGCCAATCCAACGGATAACGACGAACTAAAACATAGACCTTGCGGACTGGCACAAGGACCCGATGGAGCGCTCTATGTCGCTGATGACTTTGGTGGCAGTATTTTTAAAATAACCTATTAACCTTTGTCCTTTTACAAAAGGACCACAATATTCATAATAATGAAAAAAAATATACTTTTATTTCTTGTTGCTGTTTTTCCTTTTTTAGGATTCTCGCAAGATGTAACCCTTGTCAATCAATTTATAAATTCTTTGTCCCAGGCACAAAAAACTAAAATTGTCCTTGACTTTAAGTCAGAGACCAGAGATAAATGGCATTTTCTGCCATGGAGTTCTTTTCAGCGACAAGGACTGCCCTTAAAAGAGTTGAGTGAAAAGCAAAGGACGTTGGTGCACGAATTGTTACAGGCATATCTTAGTGATACCGGCTATACACAAACAAAGGAAATCATTGGCTTGGAAAACGTATTGGCAGCAAGTTCAGGCGATCCTGTTTATCGGGACCCTGAACGCTATTATGTGTCCATTTATGGTAATCCAAAAAAAGAAGATGTTTGGATGTGGACTTTTACGGGGCATCATGTTGCTCTACACTTTACTACCGTGGCAAATGATGTTTCCTATACACCCCGGTTTTTTGGTTCCAACCCAGGAAGAATCATGGAGGGGGAGCGGAAAGGATTTAGTCCGTTGGTAAATGAAGAGGATATGGGATTACAGCTCATTAACATGCTAAATTCCGAGCAGAAAAAAACCACCATTATTAGTGATAAAACCTATAACGATGTGGTGAGCTTTAACCATGCCGTAGCAGACAAACTTGAACCTAAAGGCCTATTGCTAAGCGATATGACAGCTGACCAGAAAAAACTGGTCATGGATATAATTTACGAATATGCTACCACCATCCCTGCGGATCAGGCCATGAAAAGAATGGGGCAGATTCGTAAAGAGGAGATGGACGATATAAGATTTGCATGGGCGGGTGCTACGGTATTGGGAAAAGCGCATTACTACCGCATACAGGGCAAAACCTTTATGATAGAATTTGATAACAGCCAAAACAATGCGAACCACATTCACTCGGTATGGCGTGATTTTGATGGCGACTTTGGCAGGGACCTTTTAAAGGAACACTACCTGAATGCGGACCATGAACATTGAGAATTTTTTGCGGAATAAAGGCTTTAAATCAATTTATAAAATTTGCAAAACCGATTCTGAATCAACCCAATGAAAAAACCCACACCTTACGATATGGGTTTTATGCTTGTTGTGGTCCCACATGGGCTCGAACCATGGACCCCCTGATTATGAGTCAGGTGCTCTAACCAGCTGAGCTATAGGACCTGTAATTTGCGGATGCAATATTACCACTTATTTTTAATCGGTACAAGCAAAATAACACCTACTTAGCTATTTCTTGACATATCTCTACCAATACACCATTTGCGCTCTTTGGGTGGATAAAGGCAACCCATTTATTATCAGCGCCTTTTCTAGGGGTTTCACTTAATAAAACAAAACCTTCGGCCTTTAAACGTTTCATTTCTTCCTTAATATCATTTACCTCAAAAGCAATATGGTGTACCCCTTCTCCCCTTTTTTCTAAAAATGTGCTGATTGGGCCATCGGAATCTGTCGCCTCCAGCAATTCAATCTTATTGGGTCCGTTTTTAAAAAAAGAGGTCTTTACCCCTTCTGTTGGCACTTCCTCTGTTTTATAAGGGGCGCTTCCCAATAATTTTTCGAAAAGTAAATTTGAGGTTTCTAGATTTTTAACGGCTATCCCTATATGTTCTATTTTCTTCAATGTGTTAAGTAGACTTAGTGGGTAAAGCTCTAAATTACATATAATTCTACGTACTTTTGTAGTATGGAAACGCAAAGACAACGAAAAATTAGTGGGGTAATACAAAAAGACATTGTAGCCATACTGCAAAAAGCAGCTATTGAAGGCGGTCTTAGAGGTACGTTGATTTCCGTATCTAAAGTTACCGTAACTACCGATCTTTCAATAGCCAAGGTATATATCAGTATTTTTCCTACCGACCAAGCACAAGAATTGCTGGAAGGGATTAAATCTAACCAACCCTTGATAAAACATGAGTTGGCACAACGTACAAGAAATCAATTGCGTAGGGTTCCAGAGCTTTTGTTTTATTTAGATGATTCCCTTGATTATATAGAGAATATAGAAAAGTCATTGAAGCGAGAGGAAAACCCAATAGAGAACAGAGATCTATTGCCCAAACGTAAAAAGTCCTGATCGGTTGAATTTTCCTCTGTATATCGCTAAAAGGTATGTGCGTTCAAAGAGTACACAGAACGCGGTCAACATTATTAATTTTATTACTTTTTTGGTCATTGTCATTGGGTCCGCCGCCCTTTTCATTGTCCTTTCTGGCTTTGCTGGTTTAAAAACTTTTAGTCTTTCCTTTACCAATTCCTTTGATCCAGAACTTAAAGCGCTACCTGTTGCTGGCAAATTCTTTTCCATCACTCCGGAACAAGAGCAACAATTAAAAGCTGTAGAAGGTTTGGCTTTCTATGCTAAGGAAATCGAAGAAAAGGTATATCTAGAACACAAGGGGAAAAATCATATTGCCTATCTTAAAGGAATAGACTCCAACTACATACAAGTTACAGGAGTAGATAGTACGCTATACCTTGGAGATTGGACCATAAACCAGCAACAGGTAGTATCTGGTATTGGTGTTGCCAATATTTTAGGGGTTACCATAAACCAGTTTAGAAGTCCTATGCAGATTTATGCCTTTAAACCTGGTAAAGGTTCCATTTCTCAGCAAAGTATCAACTCTCTATACAACCAGCTCCCAGTAGTTATCGGTGGTGTATATGCCGTGGAGGCGGATCTAGACAACAAATATGTTTTTGCAGACCTTGCCTTATCCCAAGCACTTTTGGAAAAGGATGTAACCCAAATATCCGGTATTAATTTTAAGGCACAACCCAATATTGATATAGAAAGCATCCGACCAGAAATAGGTAAAATTCTCGGAAGTGGAGTAACTCTAAAAAATAGGCAGGAGCTGAATAGCACGCTTTACAAAATGCTGAATACGGAGAATATGGCCACCTACCTAATTTTTACCCTTGTGCTTATTATTGCACTTTTTAATGTGGTGGGCGCAATTATTATGATGATTCTGGACAAGCAGCAAAACTCAAAAACACTCTATAGTTTGGGCACCACGATCAAGGAACTGCGGCGCATTTATTTTGTACAAGGCATATTAGTTACGGGTCTTGGTGGTTTGTTTGGTATTATTTTGGGTTCTATCCTTATCTGGAGCCAAGAGTTGTTTGGTTGGTTACGTATTACGCCCTCCCTTGCTTACCCAGTAGAATATAAATTTATTAATGTGATTATAGTTTTGGCTACCATTTTGGTATTGGGGATAATTGCCTCCAAAATTGCCAGCAGTAGAATTAATAAAAAGTTGATTCAGATTTAAGGCAAACTAAACTCGTAATCGCCAAATTTTTCCAATACCTCATCAAAAGCGGCAAATACATCAATGGAATCGTCACTGGTGACCATTTTCATACGATATTCCTTAAAATTGGGTATGCCCTTAAAGTAATTGGTGTAATGCCTTCTGGTCTCAAAAACACCTAGTTTTTCACCCTTCCAGTCAATGGCCATCTGGAGGTGTCGGCGAGCTGCTTCTACCCTTTCTTTCATTGTTGGGGGAGCTAAATGTTGTCCTGTTTTAAAATAGTGCTTTACTTCATTAAAAAACCATGGATAACCAATACTGGCCCTACCGATCATGGCGCCATCCAAACCGTATTCATCCCTCATCTTCATTGCTGCCTCAGGCGTATCCACATCGCCATTTCCAAACACGGGAATATGCATTCTTTGGTTATTCTTTACCTCGGCAATAGGGGCCCAATTGGCATTTCCCTTATACATCTGCGCACGTGTTCTACCATGAATACTTATAGCTTTACACCCCACATCCTGCAATCTTTCCGCCACTTCTACAATTTTAATAGAATCGTCGTCCCAGCCCAATCGTGTCTTTACGGTAATTGGTAATTTGGTGTGTTTTACCATGGCATCGGTTAAGGAAACCATTAAATCAATATCCTTTAATATACCTGCGCCAGCACCCTTGGAGACCACTTTTTTTACGGGACAACCAAAATTAATATCTATAATATCCGGGTTGGATTTTTCTACAATCTCTACAGATTGTAACATACTGTCCAAATTGGCGCCAAAAATCTGAATCCCAACAGGACGTTCCTTTTCATAGATATCCAACTTCATGACACTCTTGGCGGCATCCCTGATCAACCCTTCCGAAGAAATAAACTCGGTATATACCACATCTGCCCCTTGTTCCTTGCAAAGTGCACGGAACGGTGGGTCGCTCACATCCTCCATAGGAGCTAGCAACAAAGGAAAGTTCGGTAATTGTATGTCACCAATCTTGGGCATATTATCTGTTCTTATTAAAGGGGTGCAAAAATAAGGTTATTTTTAAAACGTAATGTTCTTCGTTATCTTTTCTCCATCTCTATCTACGGTAACCTCGGCGGCATCACCTTCCTCAAAAATAGAAAGTGCTCGCATATAACTCATCATATCTACCACCGTACTATCCCCCAATTGTATCACCACATCCCCTTTTTGAAGTCCAGCAGCAGCAGCAGGCTTTCCATCAGAAACACCATCTATACGCATGCCTTTTCCATCGAATAAATAATCGGGCATAACACCCAAGGCTACTTTAAACCTAGGGGTTTCCTCGCTTTC
The DNA here is from genome assembly GCA_965662155.1 of Maribacter sp. Lineage (GTDB taxonomy): Bacteria > Bacteroidota > Bacteroidia > Flavobacteriales > Flavobacteriaceae > Maribacter. The sequence goes on from CBFIGW010000001.1 coordinate 7,599, forward strand.
ATTCTTAGTTTTTCTAAAAGATAGTTTAGCATCATCGTCCAGGTCATAGATAACGGAAAGTATATAATCGCTTATCATCTCCATGCCTTTATAGTTCAGTTTTTCCGAGTCGTCCGAAGGTTTATGGTAGTCCTTGTGCTGTCCCGTAAAAAAGTGCAGTACAGGGATGTCCTTCAAATAAAATGAAGTGTGGTCGCTAGGCCCGATTCCTGACTCGCTCAATACCAATTTGAAACCAGGGTTGTTGGCATTTAAAGTTTGAGCCCACGTTGGTGCCGTTCCTGTTCCACTAATAGATAGGGTTTTGTCTTCCCGTAGCCTTCCAACCATATCCATATTCAACATATAGTTAGCTTTGGATAGATTGATGGTTGGATTTTTGGAAAAATAATTACTGCCCAAAAGTCCCATTTCCTCTCCCGAAAAAGCAATAATCAAGTAATTGCTTTGGGTAACAGTATCCTTTAGTTGGACTGCCAAATCCAATAAAACACCTACCCCACTGGCATTGTCATCCGCACCATTATGAATAGCGTTTCCTTCTGCATATAGCGAACCTTCACCACCCATACCCAAATGATCATAATGGGCTCCTATTATAACGGTTTTATCGGATTGGTTATCAATATATCCTATAACATTGGTTCCGGTTATAGTACTGTCCCCATCTACAAATTGCACCTCTGAATGTGGGTCATTCTTTGGTTTGAAACTAAAGGTTTGAAAAAAAGCGCCCTCGTTTCCCATGGGAGCGAGCCCTATATTTTCCATTCTGTCAGCTAAATAATTAGCAGCTTTCTTTTCATAGATGGTTCCTGTCTCACGGCCCTGTAGACTATCACTGGCCAAAAAAGCAACATCCTCCTTAATAGTAACTTGTTTTCTGAACTCTTTTTTACATGATGTCAATAGCATAAAAAAAAGCAACAAAAATGTTAAATTGCGTAGCATAGCCTTTATTTTTGACAAAAATACACAACTCCATGAGAATCTTATTTGTTTTGGGCCTAATCTGCCTAATTGCCAGTTGTAAAACGGACACAAAAAATACTCAAAATACAAGTGAAGAAACCACTTCTTTAATGGCTGGGACAGACACACTTATTTACCCTGAGGAAAAATACTTTAAAAGTATTAGACAAATCACCTTTGGAGGCGACAACGCAGAAGCCTATTGGAGTTGGGACGACAAACAAATGATTTTTCAATCCAATAACGAGTCTTGGGGTCTTAACTGCGATCAAATGTTCTTAATGAACATAGAGGAAAATTTTAAAGACACCATACCGCCCATGGTAAGTACGGGTTATGGGCGTACCACTTGTGCCTATTTCCTTCCAGACAACAAGCATTTTGTATATGGGTCTACCCATTTAGCAGATAAGGAATGTCCGGAAGTGCCCTTGCGAAGAAATGGAAACTATGTATGGCCTGTCTATGATTCCTTTGACATTTTTGTATCGGATCTGCAAGGCAATATAACTGCCCAATTAACCAACGAGCCGGGTTATGATGCGGAGGCTACGGTTTCACCCAAAGGTGACAAAATTGTATTTACCTCTACAAGAAGTGGTGACTTGGAGCTATATACCATGAATTTGGATGGTACCGGCGTAAAACAGATTACCAATGAATTAGGATACGATGGGGGCGCTTTTTTCTCCCCAGATGGTACTAAGCTCATTTTTAGGGCTTCAAGACCTAAAACACCCGATGCCATAAAAAAATACAAGGATTTGTTGGCAGAAGGTTTGGTAGAGCCTACAGAAATGGAGTTGTTTATATGTAATGCCGATGGCAGCGACTTAAAACAACTTACCTTTTTGGGCAATGCCAATTGGAGTCCGTTTTTTCATCCATCGGGAGAAAAAGTATTGTTTTCGAGCAATTTTGAGGCTGAAAAAGGGTTTCCCTTTAATCTATATTTCATAGATATTGATGGGAAAAACCTAGAACGCGTTACCCACGGTGAGACTTTTGATGCCTTTCCCGTATTTTCAAATGATGGTAAATATTTGGCATTCTCCAGTAATCGAAATAATGGAGGCACACGGGATACCAACTTGTTTATTGCCGAGTGGCAGGAAGATTCTTCTAGTCCCACAAAATAAGGGAAGTGCTACTTTTGGTCAACATTCCCTACGAGCCGATGCTGATTGGCCATAAAGTCAATATCCATTTGATATTCGAATATTTAGCTTTCTTCATAGGGTTTAGATATTATGTGTTTCTACGAAGGAGAAGTAGTGACATTATTTCGTCCAACAACCGACTTTCCATTATTATTGGGGCCATTTTTGGCGCCCTGTTTTTTTCCAGATTGATAGGGTTTCTTGAAAATCCTGTTGTACATTGGGAACAGGGGTGGATTGCCATTTTAAACAACAAGACCATTATGGGTGGCCTTTTCGGTGGTTTGTTGGGTGTAGAGCTAGCTAAAAAAATAATAGGGGAAAAACAATCATCAGGCGACCTATTTACACTTCCTATCATCATAGGAATTATCATAGGAAGAATTGGTTGTTTCTTAGCAGGAATAAAAGAATTTACCTATGGAATACAAACCGATTTTTTTACGGGAATGAATTTAGGCGATGGCCTACATCGGCATCCTATTGCACTCTATGAAGTGGGTTTTTTAATTATCCTATTCTTGATCATAAAAAAGCTAAAACAAGGCTCGCTCCCGTTTAAAAACGGTGATTATTTCAAGGTATTCATGGTAAGCTACTTTGCTTTCAGATTTCTAATAGAGCTTATAAAACCAAATACCTTTTTTGTTTTTGGCCTAAGCAGTATTCAGTTATTATGCTTACTTTGTTTGGTTTACTATTATAAATTTATCCTTCAAGGATTTTCCTATGCCAGAAAAAAATTACACCTACTATGATTTTACGTTAAGTCTATGCCCCGATTGTTTAAGGCGGGTAGATGCCAAAATTGTTTTTGAAAACGAAAAGGTATATATGCTCAAATTCTGTAAAGAGCATGGTAGATCCAAGGTCCTTATCGCAGATGACATTGAATATTACAAGAACATACGTAATTACAACAAGGCATCGGAATATCCCAAGACCTTCAATACCAAAACACATTATGGCTGCCCGTATGATTGTGGGCTTTGTCCTGATCACGAACAACATTCTTGTCTTACCGTCATAGAAGTTACCGATCGTTGTAACCTTACCTGCCCAACCTGTTATGCAGGTTCTTCCCCAACGTATGGAAGACATAGAACATTAGCAGAAATAAAGGCCATGTTAGATGTTATTGTTAAAAATGAGGGTGAGCCAGATGTAGTACAATTAAGTGGCGGAGAACCAACGATACATCCTAATTTCTTTGAAATTTTGGACTATGCCAAAACATTACCCATTAGACATTTAATGGTAAATACCAACGGAATAAAAATTGCCAAAGATTTTAATTTTGCCAAACGATTAGCAACCTATGCGCCAGATTTTGAAATATACCTGCAATTTGACTCATTGGACAACGTCGTATTACAAACCCTGCGTGGTGCCGATCTAAAAGAAGTGCGTTTACAGGCATTGCATCATTTAAACCAACTTAATCTTTCCACGACACTTGTAGTTACTTTACAAAAAGGATTGAACGACCATGAAATGGGGAATACCATTGAGTTTGCCTTAAAGCAAAAATGTGTCCGTGGGGTAACCTTTCAGCCCACACAGATTGCTGGTAGACTTGAGAATTTTGAAGTTGATGAAAACAGGATTACACTAACGGAAGTACGTAGAAAAATATTGGAGCAGTCCCCAATTTTTGAGCCGGACGATTTAATTCCCGTGCCTTGTAATCCGGATGCGTTGGTAATGGCCTATGCACTTAAAGTTGGTGAGGATGTAAGTCCATTAACGCGGTATATTAATCCAGATGATTTGCTAAATGAAGGTAAGAATACCATTATTTATGAGCAGGACAAGCAACTCCATGGCAAGATGATCGAGCTTTTTAGTACAGGGAATTCGGTAGAGAAAGCATCGGAAAACTTGAAAAGTATTATGTGTTGTTTGCCAGAGATTGATGCCCCAGAGCTAGGTTATGACAATCTGTTTAGAATCATAATAATGCAATTTATTGATGCGCATAATTTTGATGTTAGGGCCATAAAAAAATCTTGTGTGCATATTGTAAACAAAGACAATAAGATTATACCTTTTGAAACCATGAACCTCTTTTATAGGGATGACAAAATAGAGCGATTGAAAGAATTGCAAAATGAAACCTTATGATTGTTTTGTTATTTTTAGGTTTTAGAAATAGTAATAAGATTAAATAAAATTTTTACGAAAACAATTCAATGGGTTTAGTTGGAATATTTTTAGAAGTTGGAAATTTAGATGGGCTTTTTGCCATGATCTTATTAATTATGTTTGGCCCTGCAATTCTGTTTTTTACCATTGGCATTATACTTTTTTTTCGTCAAAAGAAAAAAGCCGGTAAAATTTTTATGATTCTTGCGGGTGTTTACCTAGTGATCAGCCTAGGGGTTTGTGGGACTATGATGTTAGGTCAATAATTATATCCTGTTGCGCTCATCTACACGTTTTCTTTTTTGATTGTCCCTAATCTTCGTATTCCCAAATTTATACCGAAAGCCTAAAACTAAAAGTCTGTTTTCCCTTCTAAACGATGAACTATTGTCTTGATTTAAATATCTACGTGTCGTAAACGTTTTACTTTGATTGAAAATATCCTCAAAAGCCAATGAGAGACTGGCATTTTTATTCCATAAATTTTTACGGAAACTCAAGCTAAGTTCACTCGTGGATTCCCTTCTAGAATTACCGCTAACCGTAGGAGTAAAATACCTAAAGGACAAATCTGCAAAGAGCGATTTATCCTTTAAAAAGGTAAAGCTATTTGTGGTTCTCATATGACCGGTCCAAATTTCATTTTTAACCAATTGTCCAGAGCTTAAATCCTCAAACGTATTGCCACTGTAATAATAACCAAACAATAAGTATATATTCCAGAAATCCATTGGCCTTTTGTTGATCGTAACATCTAAGCCATAACTTTTTTTAGTATCTAAATTGGAACTGATAAACCGCAATAAATTAGCATTGTTATCTTGAAAGACCTGTAGGGCATAATCGTTCTTTTCCTCAAAATATATTAATTCCGCGGTATAACTTTTATCGTAGGTATACCCTAATGAGATATGATCGGTAATAGAAGGAAGTAACTTTGGATTGCCCTCAACAGTAGAATTGTTGGTCTGGAAATATTGAAACGGATTAAGCCTATTGTATCTTGGTCTTTCTATTCTTCTATAATATCTTAAACCCAAACTATTTTTTGGGCCGATGGTATGCCTTAAGGATAGGGACGGAAAAAGCTCCAAATAAGATGTTTTGTTTTCATTGGCATCAGTATCCAATTTTCCCAAAGTCTCCGTATATTCTGCCCTTAAACCTGTATTTAGCTTCCAGTTTTTCCAGCTATGGTTTAGGCTAACATAGGCTGCTGAAATTTCTTCATCATAAGAAAAAATACCGGATGGAGTTGGATCTACTCCTGGATAATTTCTATCAAACCCTTGCTGGGCAATGGTGTTTTCAGAGTTAATGGCAGCATATCTCAAACCTGTTTCTAATTTTGCATTTTTCCCAATGGGTGATACGTAATCTAACTGTAGGCTTAACAATCCTGTTTGTTGCCCCGTGTTTGTTATAAAATCATTTTCACCCGTAACCATCCCATTTACATCAAAAAAGTCGGTCTGGATGTCTTGTCCTCGTTGATAATCGTAATAGGTATAATGGTTACTTAACGTTAAACTACTACCCTTCTTTTTAAAATTATGTGTCCAATCTAAATAGTATGATAAATTGTAAATGTCATAGTCCGATAGGTTAAAGGATTCAAAACTTGAGGTTTCGGTTCCATTAACATCTGCAATTAAGGTTTCGGAATCATAATGCCTCGTGGCCTTTGGTGTTAGTGTATTGATTGTGGATAAACTAACACTATTCCTATCGTTAATCTCATAATCGTAAAAAGCACTTATGTTATGACGTTTTCTCCAGATGATTGATTGCTGCTCCGCAGTCCAAACTTCATCTATTTGATCGGCTTCAAAAAAATTGGTAATGTCAGTGTACCTATCTAAATATTTATCGTCCCTATACGTGTAAGAAATAGAAAAGTCAGACTTTTTTCCTTTAAAAAAATGTTCCGTGCCTAAGGAATGCTTCGCAAATACGGCTTGACTATATCTATTGTATACAGAGCCGTTATACCCCGCAACTAGGTTTTTTTTCATTTTGATATTAATCAAAAGGCCTCCTTCTGCGCTGTATTTAGCCGGTGGACTTGTAATTACCTCAATTGCTTCTACATTGCTTGCCGAACTACCTGATAACAAATTGATAATATCCTCTTGGGGAATGTTCACCAGTTTATCATTGATCATAACCCCAATATTGGAACTTCCTTTAATTGAAAGTTGATCATTTATAACTACAACACTTGGTGTACGTTTAAGAACTCCCCATATATCACTATCCGATAATGCCGTGTTTTCTATATTAAACACTAAACGATCAACTTTTTGCTCTAGACTTGGTTTCTTGTAACTAACTACAACCTCATCCAGTTCATACTCATTTTGATGTACTTGAAGGGCTCCAATATTTATGTCCCTTATTACTGAAATAGCCCTTGTTTTCGAGGTGTTCTCCATATAACTGGCTTGAAGAAGATACTCGCCCGTTTGAATAGCGTTAATGCTAAAAACACCATTTTCATTGGTAGAGGAACCCTTGACCAAAACAGAATCAGTGTTCCTAAGCAGCACATTGGCAAATACTAGCGGCTTGTTTTCGGTGTCTACAATTTTACCGGTTACCGTAAATTCTTGAGCAAAGGTGTTTAATGACAATAAGATAAGTGTAGAAAGTAATATAAAATCACACTTCATGAAATGCGGTAGGCAAAATCTAATCAATTAAACAAGAAATATCTTACTAAAAAGGGGAGGACAAGTTTACAAAATTTATCAATCAAAATAAATTATTCCGGACTTATTCTTTCCCTTTCTGCTTTTTCTATTTCTCGTTGATTATCCTCTAATCTAAAATTGCCAAAATTATAGGTGAAACCTATTTGAATATTTTGGGTTTCATTCACCGTTAAAAAATTGTTGTTCTGATTTAAATATTTTGAGCGATAACCAGGATTGGCCTTTCCTAAAATATCATTTGCAGTTACGCTAAGAACAGCTCTTTTATTCCAAAAAGATTTGCGCAAACCACCAGTTAGATTAGTGGTTTCGGAAAGGGTGTAAGAACCTTCCAAAAAACCGGACAAATACACAAGGCCCAACTCCCCTTTAAAACTTCCATCCTTAGATAAGGTAAAATAATTTGTTACATCAACATATATTCCATCATACTCATTTGTGCTGGCAATATTGTTACTTTCTATAGCTAAAAAGGTCTCATCCTCGTGAAAGATAGATATATAACTATAGAGATACCAATTATTGGAGATAGCCTTGCCATAGTTAAAATCAAACCCATAGCTAGTACTGCTAAGTACGTTTTGGGATACATCCCTTAATACTAAATTCTCATTATCCTGAAAGGAAAGGGTGGAGATATATCTGCCATTATCTCGATAATAAAAATCAAAAAAGTATTCTTGGTTTAAAGTATAATTTAAATTAAAATTATTGCTGAAGTTTGGTGCCAGATTTGGGTTTCCTTCAAAAAATATGTTTTCGTTTTCATAAGTTCTGAAAGGATTTAAATCTTCATATCTAGGTCTTCTAAGTTTTCTGGAATAATCAAAAGAAAGGCTATGTTTCTCGTTTATGTTATGTAATACATAAAACGATGGAAAGAATTCCAGATAATCAAGATTATTAATAGTAGACAAAACTTTAGAGTTACCTGTGCTATTGGTCTGTTCTGCCCTAACACCGGTCTTTATACTCCACTTCTCCCAATCTTTTGATATACTGGCATAACCCGCGTATACCTTTTCGTCATACAAATAATCATCGGATAAATTTGAAATAAAAACCATTCCATTATTTTGGTTAAAATAATTTAACTTACTCTGTGAGTCTATTAAGGAAGCCTTAGCCCCGGCTTCTAAACTTACTGAGCCTATAAGCTTAGAATAATCTATTTGGGTGGTAATGATGTTTATTTCTTGTTTAGCATCCGTAAAGAAGTTAAACGCTCTCATAAAAGCATTGTTTTGGTCAAAATAATTGGACCTTGCATCTTGGGTGGTATTTAAATCAAACTTGGTATAATGCGCATTAATGATCAATGAAGCTTCATCCTTAAAACTATGTTTATACGTGAGATCTCCAGAAATGTTGTTTGTGGTCTCATCTATAAAGTTGGCCGTAGTGGAGGTAGAATCCAAAACGCCTTGACCATTGTTCATTAAGGTTCTCTGAAAATTATCATAGGTCCTATCTGGAGATATTTGAGTATTTGATGTGAAATTAAGCTCATTTCTTTCATCGAACTTATAATCTAACACTAACCCCATATTGTGTGATCTAAACCTATAGGTTTTATCAAATTGCGATTCCCATACGGAAAAAATATCGCTAGCACTATTAATAAAACGCGTCGTGTTTTCTACTTTACGAAACTCCTTTCTAGGCGCATAGGAATAATTGAGGTTGACATTTATTTTCTTGGTCTTATAAAAATGGGATGTGCCAAAATTATACTTTGGAAAAATACCTTGTGTATAATTTGTATTGATATTGCCCTTGTACCCTAAAGAGATGTTTTTACTTGTAATAATGTTTAGTACCGCCCCGCCTTCTGCATCGTATTTAGCCGGGGGGTTGCTAATGACCTCCACAGATTTGATGTTTTCCCCTTGATAGTTTTCCAATAAACTCCGAACCTCACTAGAGGACAATTGTACCTTGCGATCATTGATATAGACAACCGCGGGCTGATTTCTAATTTGAAGCTCATCTTGCATGGCTATAACCCCTGGAGTCTGTCTTAAAATATCCCAAGAACTGTTTTGGGATATTACGGTATTCTCAACATTAAAGATCAAACGGTCTACCTTGCGTTCTACCTGAGGCCTATTTGCGGTTACTACCACCTCATCCAATTCTTCTGTTTTTTGGTCAATGATAATCGCACCAATTCTGGTGTCCTTTAAAATATCTAAAGGCATGGTTTTTGAAGTTTGACCAATATAACTGGCTTGTAAGTAATAAAGACCTGGAACAATATCTTCAATCAAGAAAGTACCGTCCTCGCCCGCCGAAGATCCTTTTACCAAGGCGACATCAACAATGTCCAAAAGAAATACGGAAGCAAAAGGAATAGCCTCACCACTTTCGTCCCTTACTTCACCACTTAGCTCAAATTGTTGTGCAAAACAATTGGCACAAAACAGCAATGAAACTAGAAAAAATAAAAAAATGGTCTTCACGTATGATTTGAGTTGGAATACCAAATCTAACAAAATATTGCGGTTTTCTTTACACAATTTGTAATCCACAATTAAAGCAAAGAGAACATACTTCGTATTATTTTTGAATACCCTAGCCTTAATTGTCCCTTTAAATTAGATTATATTTGCACTTGCTTCTTTAATTCATGGTATGCCATGGTTTTTAAAGCATTATTATTTATCCATTTGCTATGAAAAACATCAGGAATTTTTGCATAATTGCACATATAGATCACGGGAAAAGTACTTTGGCCGATAGGTTATTGGACTTTACTGGCTCGGTTACCGAACGTGAAAAAAAGGAGCAATTATTGGACAGCATGGATTTAGAGCGTGAACGTGGTATCACTATAAAAAGTCATGCGATTCAAATGGATTACACTTATAAAGGAGAACAATACATCCTCAACCTAATTGATACCCCTGGGCATGTTGATTTTTCCTATGAAGTTTCTAGGTCTATTGCCGCTTGTGAAGGAGCTTTGTTAGTGGTTGATGCCGCACAAAGTATACAGGCACAGACCATATCCAACCTTTATTTGGCCTTGGAAAACGACTTGGAAATTATTCCCGTACTTAATAAAGTTGATTTGCCAAGTGCAAACCCAGAAGAAGTAACTGATGATATTGTAGATCTGTTAGGTTGCAAACCAGAGGAGGTGATACCGGCCAGTGCCAAAACCGGTATTGGTATCGAAGAGATTTTAAGCGCCATTATAGAACGGGTACCCGCTCCTAAGGGAATTTCGGACGAACCCTTACAGGCTTTGGTATTCGATTCTGTTTATAATCCATTTAGAGGAGTTGAAACCTATTTTAGGGTAGTAAACGGCTCTATTAAAAAAGGCCAAAAAATAAAGTTCGTAGCTACAGGCAAAAGTTATTTCGCAGATGAAGTTGGCACCTTAAAACTCGTACAACACCCTAAAAAAAGCATAGAAACGGGAGATGTGGGATATCTTATTACTGGTATTAAAGACGCCAGGGAGGTTAAGGTTGGTGATACAATTACGGATTCCGCAAACCCCACCCAAAATGCCATTGCCGGTTTTGAAGATGTAAAACCTATGGTATTTGCAGGTATTTATCCTGTTGACACCGAAGATTTTGAAGAGTTGCGTTCCTCAATGGAAAAATTACAACTGAACGATGCCTCTTTGGTTTTTGCACCTGAAAGCAGTGCGGCCCTGGGGTTTGGTTTTAGATGTGGGTTTTTGGGAATGCTCCATATGGAAATCATACAAGAGCGTTTAGAGCGGGAATTTGATATGACTGTAATAACCACGGTGCCAAACGTTAGCTACCATGCCTATACCCGAAAAGATCCTGAAACTCCATTAATAGTAAACAACCCAAGTGACCTTCCAGACCCTTCAACTATTGACCGGGTCGAGGAACCTTATATAAAAGCCACCATTATTACAAAAGCAGATTTTGTAGGAAACGTAATGTCTCTTTGTATAGAGAAACGTGGTCTAATTACCAATCAGACGTATTTAACTACAGAACGTGTAGAGCTCACTTTTGATATGCCGTTGGCAGAAATTGTATTTGATTTCTATGACCGATTGAAGACCGTGTCTAAGGGTTACGCATCTTTCGACTATACGCCTATAGGTATGCGTGCTTCTAAATTGGTGCGTGTAGACATATTATTAAATGCCCAAACTGTTGACGCTTTATCGGCTCTTATACATTTTGACAACGCCACTACTATTGGTAAAAAAATGTGTGAGAAACTAAAAGAACTTATTCCAAGACAACAGTTTGATATTCCTATTCAAGCGGCTATTGGCTCTAAAATTATCTCTAGGGAAACGATCAAGGCCTTGAGAAAAGATGTAACCGCAAAATGTTACGGTGGTGATATTTCCAGAAAGAGAAAACTTTTAGAGAAACAGAAAAAAGGTAAAAAGAGAATGCGTCAAGTAGGTAATGTGGAAATTCCACAACAAGCTTTTATGGCCGTTCTAAAGCTTAACGACTAATTTTAATTATTCTTGTACTTGATTGTCATTATCATCTATAGGGAACTTTTTTCCTAGATAAGCAAGCTTATACCCTTCTTGAATATCTGTAAATTCCTTACTAAAGGCCGGTATAATAATAATATCATCGTCCGGTGCTTTAAGAAATAAAGGGATTATGTCTTCATCTGCCTTGGTTATTTCTATTAACCCCTCGTAATGTTCCGTGTCCTTTAAATCTATTTCGTGTATGTAAGGGTTTTTTCTAGCAGCCTCCGTTAGTTTAATAAAATCATCGGTATGTGAAAACAAGCCTTCCTTAGGATTATTTTCCGGGTCTGCCATTTCATCGGTGTCAACCAATCTAAAGGATCCATTTTCACCAAATTGCTTTTCAAACTTTTGGATAGCGTATTTATTAATATCGGCATTTCCGGTAAGTGCCATTAAATATCCCACATCATTCAACTCTATATTATCCGTTAATGAATCTGAATAGATATTGGCAGAAAACGCCTCTAGACCTAATTTTTTAGCTTTTTCAATATTGGTTCGGTTATTATCGATCAATACTACATGCCTATTGTTTTTATGCATGTAATCACCAATCAACCTAGAAACCTTAGATGCTCCCAAAATTAAAATACCTTCAGATTTTTTAAGAAAAACACCAACCGTTTTGGCAAAAAATCGTGCTGTGGTAGCATTTAATAGTACCGTACCCAAAACAATCATAAAAACCAACGGGGTAATATACTCCGCTCCCGGCTCTCCCCTTAAAATCAACTTTGAACCAAAAAGGGATGCAATACCCGCCGCAACAATACCACGAGGACCCACCCAACTTATAAACAGTTTCTCGTTCAATTTTAAATTAGAGCCCATTGCGCTTAGAAAAACGCCCAATGGCCGTATAATGAATACTATGGATGCAAACAGTGCTACCGTTTTCCAATTATAGATTAATTCTAAGTCTTGGATGTCTATATTGGCAGAAAGTAATATGAACAATATAGAAATTAACAAAACACTTAATGATTCTTTGAAATACAATAGCTCTTTTATATTGGGCAAATCCATATTGCCCAGTACCATTCCCATAACTACCACCGCCAAAAGTCCAGATTCATGGGCAAAGACATCTGACTCAACAAATACAAGCAATACCACAGAAAGGGAAACGACATTGAGTAAATAATGTGGTATAAAATTTTTCTTTATGGCGAATGCCAAAGCATGTGCAAAAGTGAATCCAAAAGTAAACCCGAACAAAAGAATCTTTCCAAATTCTATCAAAGCTGTTTTTGTATATGCCTGGCCTTCACCAACGCTAATAAACTCAAAAACCAAAACCGCAGCTAGGGCTCCAATAGGGTCAATGAGTATTCCTTCCCATTTTAATACCGCTGAAAGGTCTTTTTTTAATGGAATGTTCCTTAAAATAGGTGTGATTACCGTTGGGCCCGTAACAATGATCAACGCGGAGAACAAAAAAGATATTTGCCAAGAAAGCTCAAATATAAAATGTGCCGCTATTGCACCAGCAAAGAATGTTACAATACTGCCAAGAGTAATAAGCTTGGTAATTACGGGACCTACATTTTTAATTTCAGAACGTTTAAGAGTAAGTCCTCCTTCAAAAAGTATGATACTAATGGCCAAAGACACAAAATAATAAAGCCCTTCTCCTGGAAAGAGACCTTTTTCCCCGTTCCAAATAGGTTCTATAAGTTTAGCACCATCCTCAGTGTATAAAGTGGAGAAAGGACCAACCAACAAACCAATAAGTATAAGCGGCAATATAGCGGGCAGTTTTAAACGCCAAGCTACCCATTGTGCTATAATTCCAAGAATAATGATACCTGCTAGTTCTAGCATTATTTTATTTTTTGTTAAAAATAAGACTTTAGTCAAACTTTATAACATTATGCTAAAATCAAATTAGTGATCTTTCATAGTAAGTCGTAAAACCGAACATACAGATTTCTCCGTGTATTTATCCTTACCCGTCCCAAATAGAACGCTAAGCCAATTATCTTTTTGTGGAGTCCCCAAAATTAATAAATCATAGCCAGCGGATATATTGGAAATAGCACCGATAGAATCATTGTTTCTATTTATTAAAACAGAACTATTCGTGGGTACTTTTTTTAACAAATTCAATGAATTGTTCATCATAGCATTCTCATCTTCTTCACTCATGTTTTCCGGTACTACGTGAAGCAGGGTTAACGAAGCATTATAAAAGGTACAAATTCTATCGGCTACGGCAATAAAGTTCTTATCCTTACGGCCCGGCCTAAGTGCAAGAAGTACCTTGCCAATATGCCGAACCCCAACATCTTTAAATAGTGCAAAGTCCGAGTTGATATTGGTCAATAACCAACCTATCGGATTACTTACCAAAATACCGCTATGCGCTCTACCATTCCAGCCCATTACCAACCAATCACAATGAGTCTGGTTACTAAGTTCATGAATAGTATCTGATATTTCATGGGTAACCGCAGCTTCAAAATCTATGGTAATATTTTTTGATTTTGACAATTGGGAAATACGTCGCTCCAATGATGCAATTATTGGGCTTTCCTCTACCATAGCATCCAAAAAAGTTTGGTTTGGAACTTCGGTTATGTTTACCGCCTGTATTTTATCTCTTTTGTTGATTGCCGCCGCTATTTCCACCAACATTTCAGGGGAGGTTTCATTTCCCAATAAAGGAACCACTGCCCCTGCATCCGAGGCTAATTTACCATCTAAATTCTGTAAAGCTTCGGTTTGGTTATTTCTGTAAGTTAACTGTCCTTTTCCCTTTCTTTTATAAAAAAGATATAATGCGGGCCTATGTCCATATTTTCTTAAAATACCAGTTCTAGTAGCATTTTTTCCAAAATAAGAATATATCAAAAAACCAAATGCCAATATCGCAGCAATAGCTACCAATGGCCCCAAGCCCAACAATATCAGTAAGGCTATACCACTCGCTATTCCGAACAATTGCACAAAGGGATACAAAGGGGATCTATATGGCGGGGCGTACCATTGCGCAGAAGTTTCCCTTAAAACAATAACACAAGCATTAACCAAGATAAACATCATAACCATAAAGGCACTTGCCAATTTTGCGATTTTTTCAACATCTAGAAACAAAATAACAAGGGCCATGACAAAACACGTCATAGCAATAGTTACTACTGGTGTTAAGTATTTTGAGTGAATTCTTGACATAAAGTCTGGCAACAATTTATCCCTTGCCATGGCAAAGGGAAATCTCGAAGCTGCCAATACACCGGAATTAGCCATCGAAATTAAGGTTATTACCCCCACCATAGCCGCGATATACCCAATGGTGCTACCTCCCAAAAGATTTGCAATAGTATAAATAGGCTTGATATCAGTTCCTAATTCTTGTAACGGAAGGTTGCCAACCAAAACAAAAGCTACTACCACATATATTGTGGTCATAATAAAGAGTGATAAAATCATTGCTCTTGGTAGGTTTACGCTCGGGTTCTTTATTTCACCTGCAATAGCCGCAACCTTGGTTACACCGGCATAAGAAATATATACAAATGCTACAGTAGAGAATAAACCCATATTACCATTTAGCAAAAAAGGGTCTAATAGTTCTGCAGAAGTTCTTGGGAGGCCAAAAAGTAAAATTAACGCAAGGCTTAAAATGCTTATCGAAACAATTACAATTTGAACCTTTCCTACTTTTTTTACGCCCAGAATATTTAAAAACAATATTAACACCAGAAAAACAAGCGCAACATAATTGGTAAGGCCCGCTTCAATATTTACCAGAATGGCCAAGTATGCACCAAAACCGACTAATGCAAAAGCACTTTTAAGTAACAGTGACAGCCAAAGACCTATACCCGCTATTGTTCCAAAAAGTGGGCCAAAAGCACGCTCTATATACACATAAGTTCCACCAGATGATGGCATTGCCGTTGCCAATTCTGACTTTGATAAAGCAGCCGGTAAAATACAAATTGCAGCCAAAAGATAAGCTAACCAGACAGAAGAACCTGTTTTTGCTGCCGCTATGCCCGGTAGTACGAATATACCGCTGCCTAACATACCCCCAATACTAATCGCCACTACTGAAGTTAAGGATAAGCTACGTTCTAATTTTTTCAATTTAATGCTAGGTTACTGCTTAAAATAGGCGTTTTAATATTCCGGCAAAATGATGATATATTTTTGATAAACCAAGGTTTTCTCTAGGTTTTATTATATTCTAGCATAGGAAAATAGAGTGGAAAAGCTGCATCTTCTTAGAATAATCTTTAGATTCAACTTGGTAGGGTTAAGTATTTTAAAGGATAACAGCATTTAAAAAAATATGGTTTTTTTAAGTATTGGGCCAATATGTTGACTCGGTTTTACTATCCAAAAAAATTAAGCTCTCGTTTAAATCTTTGGTTTAAATATTTACCGTTGATCAAAAGAGATTGCATGGTTTAACTTATGACTTGACTAAAATAAAAAATGCAGATTTAATCAACTATTAGAGCTTATTAGCATTGTTAACGCAAATATACTCGAACAAAAATCAAAAATTTTTCAAATAAAATTATCTATCTTGAACAGTAACTCTTGGTATCGTGAAAAATTATTTTTGTCTTGTTGGCATTCCATTAAAAAGCAGTTGCCAAATACAAAAGAGATTACAGCTAGAACTTAATTTGAAAATCTGATCCTTACACCTACCACCAGGTTGTATTTGTAAATTTTTACTGACAAAATATGGTTAAAAAACACATTTTTGACTAAACTTTTTTACTTTTACACCAAAATTTATAAATACAACTGAAGATTAAAGGTCTTTTTAGAAGGCATAACATAGCAATCACTTGCATCTAAAAAAAGTAATGATTGTAACATAAAAGTTATTTAAAGACACTAGCTACATATCTTCTCCTGTATGTTGAAATTAGCATCTTTCTCTAAATATTAGGTGGCAACTTTTATCCTAACTATTCTTAACAATGAAATTATTTAAGCCTGCTTTATTTAAGAGACCTCTATTGGTTGGTTTGATTGTTTTTATATTGATTTTAGTAACAACTCAGTTACTTACCTACCAAAGTTATTTGTTATCCAAAAACAAAAGTCAAGAAGAAATTAGCGAACAGGCCAAGCTTGTAGAAAAAGAACTGCAAGCTGTTTTAAATCAAGGATTTATAACGACACAAACCTTGGCCTTTATGGTAGACAATTATGGTATCCCCGATAATTTTGATAGTGTTGCCAAGTTGTTACTAAACACTAATAAGAACATAGATGTCCTAGAGTTGGTAAACGACAAAGGCACTATAACCCACGTTTATCCCTTAGAAGGCAATGAGGTTTTAGGTCTGAATATTTTGAAGGATTCTATTGGTAAGAGTGGGGCTTTGGAGACCATTCAACGAAAGGATTATTTTGTGACTGGACCCATACGACTTCACCAAGGGGGGTCGGGTATTGTATGCAGAACTCCCTTGTTCAAGGATGCAAAATTCAATGGGTTTACTGCCTCTGTAATACAGCTTCCATCGTTGTTAAGTGCTATTCCAATAGACACCGTAAACAAAGGGCGCTATTCCTATCAATTGTCAAAAATAAACGATGATGGGACAGAAGAAGTGTTTTTCTCTTCTAAAGATATTTCATTGGACAACGCGTTCAACATTCCAATTACAACCCGTAAAGGGGAATGGAAACTTTATGTTATTGCTAATAGTAGCTCAAAAATGTCGTCTATTTTCATTTTTGGAATTCTTGGTTTCTTACTTTCAACCCTAGCGGGCATTTATGTAACGTTTATACTTAATCAACCCATTAAGTTGAAAAAACTAGTAGAGGAAAAAACTACATTGCTAGAGGTTAACAAGGAAAAATACAAATTACTAGTTGAACAAGCTTCAGATGGTATTTTCATGACTGATTTTAATGGTGGCATTATAAATGTCAATCCTATGGGGGCACAAATGTTTGGTTATGAACCAAATGAAATGTTACAAAAAAACCTAAAAGATTTAGTTTCCAAAGAGGAGTTGACAAAGAACCCAATTAAATTTTCTGAATTAAAGGCAGGCGCTACACTTCTAACAGAGCGTAAAATGCTTAAAAAAGATGGAAGTGCCTTTTACGGTGAAGTAAATGCAAAAGCATTAAACAGTAAGTGTATACAGGGTATAGTTAGGGATTCCACCGAACGCAAAAAACTTGAAGTAGTATCACAGAACAACCTCCAGAAATTTAGTAAAGCCTTCAATAATACTACCGTTGGTATGGTGATAGTTGATTTACAAAAAGGTATTGTAGATGCGAACACTTTTTTTCTAAACTTGATCGGATGGTCCCTTGATGATATTAAGGGCAAAACATTTACAGAGCTGAATTTGATCGACGAAGATTCTGATATCAGAAAACAAATAATCAAGGCATTGGAGCGATACGGCAAAATAGATACCGCAGATGTGGTCTTTAAATCCAAAAAGGGAGAAGATCTTTATTTGTTGGGGTCTGCCGAAACTTATAATTATAATGAAAGTAAATATTTGCTGGCCACTCTAATAGACCGTACCGAGGCAAAGAAAAATCAATTAAAAATAATTCAAAGTGAAGCCAAGTATAGGGAATTGACCGAGCGAATTTCAGATGCCTTTGTTGCTTTCGATAACGATTGGAACTTTACCTATGTAAACGCAAAGGCTTCTAAGCTCATTTCAAGAAAACCACAGGAGGTGATGGGCAAAAACCTTTGGACAGAATTTCCGGAGTTTGCCAAAAGCGAGGCTTATCCCATATTTATTGGTGCCTTTAAAAAGCAAAAATACGCCTATTTAGAGCAATACTTCGAACCATTTGATGCATGGATCGCCAATCACATTTATCCTTCAAAAGAAGGGACAACCATATACTTTAAAAATATTACCAAAAAGAAAAAAGCAGACTCAGAAAAACAACAATTAATTTCAATAATAGAAAACAGTCCGGGCTTCATTGGTTTGGCTGGCCTAGATGGTAAATCTACATTTCTAAACGAAGCGGGCAGAAAACTGGTGGGCCTATCCCCCGATAAGGATTTAAGCGATATTACTATATTTGATTTTTTTCCGGAAACGTACAAAAACACACTCGTTGATGTTCATGTTCCTCACATTCAAAACAAAGGTTCTTGGAGTGGTGAGGCACCATTAAAAAACTTTAAGACCAATGAGATTATACCTACCGCATTTTCTGGGTTCATCATTAGGGATAAAACCACAAATAAGGGAATAGGGATAGGTTCTGTAGCTTTTGATATCTCCGAAAGGTTAAAATATGAGAAGGAGATTTTAGAACTACAATCTAAAATGAATGCGGCTATAAGAATTGGTGAAATAGGGTATTGGGACTGGAACGTTCTTTCTGAAATAATAGCTTGGTCTAATCAAATGTATAAGATTTATGATGTGGAACCGGGAACTATTATTACGGTGCCTTTTACACAATCCTTAGTTCATCCAGATGACTGGGATTATCATAACAAAGTATTGAATGAAAAAATAGCCAATAAAGACAATAGTCCTTTTAGTTATAGAATTGTACACCGAAATGGTGATGTTAAGCATGTTTTGGTTCAAATGGAAGTAGTGGAGGGAGATGACAAGGAGGATTATAGGTACCAAGGTACCGTAATCGATATCACTATTGCCAAAGAGGCCGAAGAAAGGTTGGAGGCCCAGAATATTGAGCTTCAAAAAACCAATTCAGAATTAGATAGTTTTGTTTATAGCGCATCACATGAACTAAGGGCGCCTTTGACTTCTATCTTAGGTTTGGTCAACATTATAAAGATTGATGAAAACAAACCGAAGCTCCTTGAGAAACTAACTATGATGGAAAATTCCATTAAACGTTTGGATACTTTTATTAAGGACATAATAGAGTTTTCTCGTAATAGACATTTAGAATTAAGCTTAGAAAAAATTAATTTTTGTAACTTAATAGATGATTCATTAGAAAGCCTGTGGTACCTAGAAAATACGAGCAACATTAATATAGTACGTGATATAAGTGTTCCGGTAGATTATTACTCTGACAAGAGAAGGATTGCGGTGATTTTAAATAATTTTATTTCAAACGCCATTAAATATCATAACACCAAAAAAAATAATCCCACTATTTGGATTACAATTACTAGCACTAATGATAATGCTGAAATAGTTGTTAGGGATAATGGGCCAGGAATAAACAAAACGCATTTGTCAAAAATATTTGATATGTTTTATAGAGCATCATCTAAAATTATGGGCTCAGGTATTGGATTATATATTGTTAAAGAAATTATAGATAAGCTTAACGGAAGTGTGAAAGTAGATTCCGAAATTAACAAGGGTACAACCTTTACAGTAATATTACCCAATGAATTTTTAAACTATAAAAAACATGGATCAGAAAAAAGTGTTACTAATAGATGATTCTGAAATTGACAATTTTATTAATAAAGCGGTACTTTCAAAATCTGAGATTATATCAGAAATATTTGTGAAAGAATCCGGTAGTGATGCCTTGGCATTTTTGGAAAACCTCATGGATATACCGGATTCTTTTCCAGATTTTATTTTCGTAGATATAAGAATGCCCTTAATGGATGGGTTTGAATTTATGGACAATTATTCAAAACTTCCAATAGAAGTAAAAAGTAAATGTAAGGTTTACGTTTTAAGCTCTTCTATTGACCCAATTGACGTAGAAAAGGCACAAAACCATAAGGATGTAGAGATGCATTTAACAAAGCCTCTAGCACATCATTCAATAGATGTTTTAATTAAAAGGAATTAAAAAATTACGCTTCTTTTGTTTTCGCATACGTGTTTTTTGAGTTAAAATGTCTTAAATACTGCATATTCCCACGCTTTTTTAACTATTTTTCGGAATTATATTTTTCAGATTTTTTTTAATGAATCTATTCCCCATAGAAACTGGTAATTTTAAGCTAGATGGCGGTGCCATGTTTGGAGTGGTGCCAAAAACGCTTTGGCAAAGGACAAATCCAGCGGATAATAACAATCTTATAGACATTTCCGCAAGAAGCCTGTTAATAGAAAATGGTAATAGGCTTATACTGGTAGATACGGGATTAGGAAACAAACAATCAGAGAAATTTTTTGGACACTATCATAGGTGGGGTCATCATTCGCTAGATAATTCGCTGGCTAAATATGGGTTTCACAGAAACGATATTACCGATATTTTTTTAACCCATCTACATTTTGATCATTGTGGAGGTTGTATACAATGGAACAAAAATAGGACAGGTTTTGAACCCGTATTTGAAAATGCTATTTACTGGAGCAATGAAAAACACTGGAAATGGGCAACAGAGCCCAATGCTAGGGAAAAAGCCTCTTTTTTAAAAGAAAATCTTCTTCCCATAGAAGAAAGTGGCCAATTAAAATTCGTTCCGGTAGAAAACAACTTGCAGAGCAATTCACTATTTCATAGTTTAGAATTTGATTTTGATATTAGATTTGTAGATGGCCATACAGAAAAACAAATGCTGCCACAGATAAAATATAAAGGAAAAACCATTGTATTTATGGCGGATTTAATACCTACGGTAGGCCATATTCCCTTGCCCTATGTAATGGGTTATGACACAAGGCCTTTACTTACATTGGCAGAAAAAGAATTATTTTTAAACGATGCCGTTAAAAATGATTATTACCTTTTCTTTGAACACGATGCTCACAATCAAATATGCACCTTAAAGCAAACAGAAAAAGGCGCACGGTTAAATGAAATGTTCACTTTTAATGAAGTGTTTAATTAAGTTTGCAACTGCTATTAAATGATAAATCCTTAATAAATATAAAATAACTCAAGACATATTCATGACAAGTAACATCTCAAAATTAGTATTAGCTTTTTCATTCACGGCCTTAGTAGGTTGTGGAAGCACAGGTGGTTTGATTCTTACACCAGTTGAAAATATTGACACCGTTCCCCTTAAAGTAGCGGAGCTTACAGAGAAAGAAAAGAAAAACTGGGGGCACTTAGATTTGGCTACGGACACCATTCCGGGAATGAGCGTAGAAAAGGCTTATGCCGAAATAATTAAAAACAAAAAGGGTAAAAAAATTATAGTTGCTGTTTTAGATTCTGGAATGGACTTAAGCCATGAAGATTTAGATGGAGTACTTTGGACCAATACCGATGAAAGACCCGGTAACAATAAAGATGATGACGGCAATGGCTTTGTTGATGATATACATGGTTATAATTTTCTAGGAGAATCTTATAATGAGCAGCTGGAATATGCAAGAATGTTACGTTTAAACATTGGTGATCAAACTACATTGTCCAAGGCAAAGTCAGAATTAGAAAAGGAATACAATGAAGCTTTGCAGAACAAACAACAATATGAGCAAATTTTACAGGCGGTAAAGGGTGCAGATGCGGATGTTAGAAAGCATCTAGGCAAAGACACATATACGAAGCAAGACCTTGCGGGTATTAAGGCTACAACAGAGAATATGCAGCGTAACGTAGCCATTCTTACGCAGATGCTATCTATAAAAGACACTATTGCCGAAGTACTAAAAGAGTTGAATTTGGCTATAACCCATTTTACGGATCAGTTGAATTACAATCTTAACAAAGATTTTAATGGGAGAGAGCTTGTTGGGGACGATCCTTATGATTGGAATGATACTAATTACGGTAATGGCAACCCAAACAATAGAGTAGATGATGAAAGCCACGGCACCCACGTTGCCGGAATTATTGGCGCGGAAAGGAATAATGGAAAAGGTGCCAATGGCGTAGCCAATAATGTAGCTATTATGAGTATTAGGGCTGTGCCAAACGGAGATGAGTACGATAAGGATATTGCACGAGGTATTCGTTATGCTGTAGACAATGGGGCAAAGGTTATTAACGGTAGCTTTGGCAAATCTTATTCGCCAAAAGCAGAGTGGGTGTATGACGCTCTAAAATATGCCGCTGAAAACGATGTTTTATTTGTTCATGCAGCTGGTAATGACGGAGCCAACCTAGACGACCCAGCAAATCCTAATTTTCCTAATGATCAAATAAACAATGGAATGGAGTTTGCCAATAATGTAATCACGGTTGGCGCATTAGACCCAAACTATGGGTCTGAATTGGTTGCTTCCTATTCCAACTACGGAAACATAAATGTGGATATTTTTGCTCCTGGAACAGATATCTACTCTACTTACCCCAATGATTCATACGAATATTCTCCAGGTACATCTATGGCGGCACCTGCTATTTCAGGATTAGCGGCGCTTTTGTTCTCCCAATACCCAGATTTAACGGCATCACAAGTAAAGAAAATTATCCTTGCCTCTGGTCTGCCCATAAAAGCTAAGGTAATTTTAGGTGGTGACCCTTCCAAGAGTGCTTCTTTGTCCGAAATATCAACATCGGGAAAAATTGCAAACGCCTATAATGCATTGATTATGGCAAGCAAGGTAAGTGCAGGTCAACTACAATTATAAAAGAATTATGAAGATGAATATAATACGATTTTCCCTATCAATAGTATTGGCACTTGGTTTTACGGTCAAGGTATTGGGTCAGAATAAAACAAATTATTGGCAACAACACGTAGACTACACCATGGATGTTAACATGGACGTGACCAATTTCCAATATGAAGGCACACAAAAATTAGAGTATACCAACAACTCCCCTGATAAGTTAAATAGGGTATACTACCATCTTTATTTTAATGCCTTTCAACCAGGTAGTGAAATGGATAGTAGACTGCAATCTATTCAAGACCCGGACAATAGAATGGTAACCGAGGAAAATAAAAGTAGAATCGCACACCTTTCTAAGAGCGAAATGGGCTTTCTTCATGTGACCAGCTTAACCCAAGACGGGCAAAAAGTCACCTTTAACGAAGAAGGAACAGTCCTTGTAGTTGATTTGCCAAAACCGATACGACCTGGCGAAAAGACCACTTTTCAAATGACTTTTAATGGTCAGGTGCCATTACAAATAAGACGGTCTGGGAGAAATAGTTCAGAAAATGTTGCACTTTCTATGAGCCAGTGGTACCCCAAATTAGCAGAATATGATTTTGAGGGTTGGCATGCCGATCCATATATTGCTCGCGAGTTTCATGGGGTTTGGGGAGATTTTGACGTAAAACTTACCTTGGACAAGAATTATACTGTCGGTGGTACGGGATATCTTCAGAACCCACAAGAAATAGGACATGGCTATGAAGCACCTGGCACTAAGGTGAAAAAACAAAAAGGCAAGACATTAACTTGGCACTTTAAAGCACCTATGGTACATGACTTTATGTGGGCCGCTGATCCAGATTACCTTCACGACACATTGCAAGTGGAAAATGGACCAACGCTACACTTCCTGTATAAAAACAACCCAGATATCCTAGAAAATTGGAAAAAGCTACAGCCAAAGACCGCTGAAGCCATGGAATTTTTCAATAAAAATGTTGGGCCTTATCCTTATGAGCAATACTCTGTGATACAAGGTGGGGATGGCGGTATGGAATACGCTATGTCCACATTAATAACTGGAGAGCGAAAATTTGGCAGTCTTGTTGGGGTAATGGCTCATGAAATGGCACACTCATGGTTTCAACACGTTCTAGCTACCAATGAGGCAAAGCATGAGTGGATGGACGAAGGTTTTACTTCTTTTATTTCCACCTTATGTATGAACGAAATAATGGACCAAAAGAAAGACAATCCTTTTGAGGGTTCCTATAAAGGGTATTATAGACTAGCACTTTCTGGCAAGGAACAACCACAAAGCACATATGCCGATCGTTACGACCTAAATTTCGCATACGGAATATCTGCATATAGTAAAGGTGCTGTATTTTTATCCCAACTTGGTTATATCATCGGTCAGGATAAATTAATGGAAACCTTGAGAAAGTATTATTCAGATTTTAAATTTAAACATCCTGTTCCAAACGATATTAAACGAACTGCTGAGAAAGTGTCCGGCATGGAACTAGATTGGTATTTGACAGATTGGACCCTGACAACAAATACTATAGATTATGGGATAAAATCTGTTGAAGAAGTTCAAGGCAAAACAAATATTACGCTAGAGCGAAATGGTCTAATGCCAATGCCCTTGGATATCTTAGTGGTTTATAATGATGGCACCCAGGAAACTTTTTACGCACCATTACGTATGATGCGCGGCGAAAAGGAAAACCCTTACCCAGCTTTAACCCGTACTGTTTTGCCAGATTGGGCCTGGGCATATCCAACCTATCAATTTTCTTTGGACAAATCCAAATCTGAAATAAAGGCTGTATTGATAGACCCTTCTCAACTCATGGCAGACGTAAATTCGGAAAATAATATTTGGCAAGAGCAATAGCCGAACACATATTTAAAAATGGAAAATTATACCCTCAAGGGCAATGCTTCCTTTGGGAAAAAAGAAAAACTAAAAAGCCATGTGCAGATAAGTAAATTATTTGCAGATGGCGATAGTTTATCGGTATATCCTTTAAAGTTAATTTACCTTAAAACCGACAATCAAGAAGTAAAAATTAAAACTGCCGTTGCGGTGGCTAAAAAAAACTTTAAAAGTGCTGTACATCGAAATAAAATAAAAAGACTGCTCCGTGAAGCATATAGGCTTAACAAAGCCCCTGTTCTTAACAATACAGAGGGAAAGTTTACGTTTCTGTTTTTATATCTTGGTAAGGAATTACCGGTTTTTAAGGATGTTGAATCCAAAATGAAACTGCTATTACAAAAATTTAATGCCCGTATACATGAAAAAAACAATGCTTAAAAGAATCCTTGTCCCATTACTAGCAGTTACTTTTCTTGTTGTTGGGAGTAGTTTTAAAAGCGATTTTTTTGAAATTGCCAAGCAAATAGAAATTTTCACTACACTTTTCAAGGAATTGAACATGAACTATGTAGATGAGACCAATCCTGCAGAATTAATGGATACCGCCATTAAAAACATGTTGGAAGACCTGGACCCGTATACCAAGTTTTTAAATGAACAGGACGTAGAATCTTACCGTATAAATAATGCAGGGGAATACTCGGGTATTGGTGCGCTGGTAAGAACGTATAAGGATAGATTGTTGATCGTAGAGCCTCACGAAGGTTATCCGGCAGACAAGGCCGGTTTAAAAGCAGGAGATCAAATTATACAAATTGGAGACATCAAGGTTGCAGATTTTGAAGATAACGCCAGCGAATTGCTAAAAGGCGCCAATGGCACGTCGGTATCGGTAATTTACAAAAGACAAGGAAAAATAAGCAGTACCACTATTACTAGAGAAGGTATTGAGGTTGATGCCGTACCTTTTTATAGTATGATAGACGACAAAACCGGATATATTGTTCTGTCTAAATTTAATGCAAAAGCTTCTTCCCAAACCAAATCGGCCTTATTGGATTTAAAAGGCAAGGGCGCAAAAAAAATAGTACTTGATCTTCGTGACAACCCAGGTGGCTTATTATCAGAAGCAATAAACGTGACCAATTTATTTGTTCCAAAAGGCGAATTGGTCGTAACTACAAAATCCAAAGTAAAAAAGTTCAACAGGGAATACAGAACTAGCAACAAGGCAATTGACACGGATATACCCTTGGTAATATTGGTAAATGGCAGTAGTGCTTCTGCAAGCGAAATTGTTTCAGGCAGCTTACAAGATTTGGATCGGGCCGTAATTATGGGAGCTAGAAGTTTTGGAAAAGGGTTGGTGCAAAGACCTTTAAAGCTCACCTATGGCACACAATTAAAAGTGACCATTTCACGATATTATACCTCTTCAGGGCGCTGTATACAAGCGCTTGATTATTGGAATAGGGATGATGGCGGAAATGCCGTAAGAAATACGCAGTTCAATGATTTTACCACACGTAACGGCAGAAAGGTTCAAGATGGTGGTGGGGTGTTACCAGACATTGAAATTGCTACCGTAAAAACCAATGATCTTACAAGAGCTTTACTTCAAAACAATGTTATTTTTGATTATGCCACAGATTACTTTTATACAAACAGTCTAAAAGATGTAACTGAATTTAAATTTTCAAATACAGACTTCAACAACTTTAAGTCTTTTGTTAAGGCAAGTGATTTTTCTTTTGAAACCAAAGCAGAAAAGGAAATTAAAAAAGCCTTATCTGGGGAGGAAAATGATTTCTTGGGCAGTGAAGTAAGGGATAGTTATAAAACCTTACTTGCCAACATAGAAAAAGGAAAGATCAATGCCTTGGATAAGTATCAAGACGAAGTTCAAAAAAACCTAGAAGACGAAATCATAAAACGGTTCTTTTACCGCGAAGGTTTATATAAATACTACCTTAAAAATGACGATGCTATTTTGGCGGCTACCGAATTGTTAGAAAACCAATCTAAATACAGTACTCTATTAGGCACTCGTTAATTATAAATGCACTTTTCAGGGTCCGAGGCCACAAAATAGGACTTATAATTTTTGGCCTTAGGGTCCATACACCCTTTCAGGTTTTTAATTTTTATCGCTCTAAAATCTATAGGTTGACCTTCGCTTTGTAGCGCAATATGGCCTTCTTTTAAGGGCATTCCTTCTTTAAAAATAGCAGTATCGAATCCATTTACAACACCACCTCCCATTTGTGGTTTTGTATATGATAGCACCTCCTTGCCATTTATAATATGTGTCACTAAAGAATCTCCCAAAACTATAAGTTCTGCCTTTACCCATTGGTCACCAAAATAAGTATCTGAAGTAGAATTGATACAGTGCCTTGGGTCTATTTTACCTTGATATACTACATCTGTTCCTGGCGAACACATATTCCCGGTAGGCCTTTCCTTAACTTGTTCAATTCCGGCCAAAAATTGGATTTCAACGGATATTGGCCAATCTTGCTCCCTCAACATGGTTCTTGGATTTTGAGAGTGAAACATAACACCACTGTTTTTTAAAGTATAATCTGGGGCGCCTTGGTGTAGTTCGCCAACAAACCTATACTCAACGCTAAAATGAAAATAGGAATAGGGCACATCATAATATAAATGTCCAAAACGATTATTAAATTCACCTTCATATTGATCATACCTAACTTTAACAATACTGTCTTCTAACCTAAAAGTGTCGCCATAATTTTCATTAATGTCATAGTGGTGGATTTTAGTTGTCCATCCTTCTAAATTTTTCCCATTGAACATATCCTTCCAACCATCTTGGCTTTGTTGTGATTTGCAAATACCAACACACCATAAAAAAAGTAGAATAGTGATTGGAGTTTTCTTTGTTAAACAATTAAATATATAAAAAGGTGTTTTTTTACTGTTCATAATGTTGTTTTTTAAGCTGGGTTAATAGGCCTTAAAAAGGACAAGGTTGTGGTGAAAAGTTAATGAAAAATAGAATCTGAATCTTTTGTAGGCGCTTCAAATTTTCTTAGATACACGAACATTCCATTCTGTTTTTTTCTTTCCATAAAATCTTCTTTGGTCATATTTGGGTCTATTTGACTATAATGACATATATAAGAGTTATACGCTTTTTCCAAATCTTCTTCGCCAAATGTAATTTTGGTTCTAACAAATTTACTAGCTTGCCCTCTCAGTATTTTACTTTCGGCATCATCAATGTATTTGGATGGTGTGCTATAATAAAATAACGACATTGGTTTTTCCCAGTGTGTACTTAGAAATACCTGTGTAACCGATGCTCCAACCAATCTATGATCCATATGTGTTGAACCACCATCTGGACCCCAGGTAAGAATAACATCTGGTTTTGTTTTTTTTACAATATCATAAAGTTCCAAAATCATGGCCCTAGCATGTGGTACATGCCCATCATAACCTTCTCCTGCCTTTAATTGGTCATGATAATCTAAATGGGTGAGGTTTACACCTAATTTAGCTGCGGCACATTCCATTTCTTCTCTTCGCGCGGTTACAAGCCCTTCTCCTGCCTCATGATCATGAAAATCATTAGTGCCGTACCTGCCATCTGTTACGACCACTAATTGTATTTTAGCTCCTTCCTTAGCGTATCTTGCCAATATGGGCGCAACTGTACTTTCATCATCGGGGTGGGCAAAAATCGCCAAAAGAACCTTACCCTCATATGGTTGCTGTGCAAAAACAACGTTCGTTTTTAAAACTAATGTCGTTAGTAAAATAAATGACAAAATAGCCGGCATATGCTTTAAAAAGTAATGTCTAACACATTTCATAACTTGAATTTTATAATATTTCCTTGTTCCTTTATATCTTAAAATATACCTTCTTTTTGTCCAAGAAATAGGTAATGTACCAAAAGAAAAATAACACTAATAACGAGTTAAGTAAAAGTATCCATAATTCTGTGAACCCTAATGGCCCTAGAATTCCCTTGGTCCATATCATGCCAAAATTTCTTACCCATTGAACTCCTAAGGTTTCGGCAAACAAATAGATGAAAATCGAATTGGTGCCTACAACAGCAAACACCGTCATCCATTTTCTAGAATATCCTCTTAAATCAATCATCCAATAAAAAAACGCTAGGGTTAAAATTGCATATCCGCCCGAAGCCAAAGTAAATGAACTAGTGGCTATGCGCTTTATAATTGGGGTTATTTCAAAAAAATCTAACCCATATCCCATAATTAATATAAAAAGCCCCCATTTTATAAACGGTTTCAACTTTTCTTTTGGATGCTTATCAGATAGTAATAATTGACCACAAATTACTCCCCAAATAGTATGGGCTGCCGTAGGTATAAAATTAATGAAAACCCAATATCCACTATTTACCTTACCCATAACCAACATATCTATAAACGAGCCAAAACTTTCATGGTGCTGAACGTATGGACCGCTAGGATTATAGGCTCTATATAAAATCTCGGTCAGCAACAATAAACCCAAAGAAATGAATGTTTGATTTCTATGCGACATATTCATAATGCCGTAGGCAATCAGAATTGTAAAAGATAATTGAGTTAAAACGTTCCATAGTTCCCAAACCAAAACATTATTATAAATACAATGTAAAGCAACTCCGAAAAGAAAAAGCAGAAAACACCTTTTCACAATGTGTTTTGTAACCATACTATTCGTGTCTTTCTTTAATCGTTTTGATATTGAAAAGGGCATGGCCACCCCAACTATAAACATGAAAAATGGCTGAATCAACTCCCAAAATCGCAAACCGTTCCAAGGGTGATGATGTAATTGCATTGCGAGAGGTTCAACGAAAGTATTTTGGGCCAGTTCCAAAAAACTATGGTGAAAACCCGCAGCCTCCGCAATTAACAAAAACATAGTAATGCCTCTAAAAACATCCAATGAAAACAACCTATTCGACTTAGTTTTGATATGTTTTGACATATAAGTACTGTATTAAAGCCTTTTAAATGTAATGGAAATAAATTGAACTATCACCGATCATTTTTTATGCCTAATTTTAGAAATACCAAGTTGAAAATCAAATTTATGAACCAACGCATAATCTGGGTAATCATGTGTTTTTGCTGTTTTAATATGTTCTCACAGGAACAAAAGACAGAAGAACAAAACTCAAAAAGTATTCTACTTGTGGTATTGGGTAACGTTCAAGATGCAGGTTCACCCCACATTGCCTGTAAAAAAGAATGCTGTTCACTGCTTTTTAAAGACCCAAGTATAAAAAGGGAGGTTGTTTCTTTAGGGCTTATCGATTCAGAAAATCAAAAAAAGTATTTATTTGAGGCAACACCCGATATCACCACCCAAATAAAAGCACTGAAAAACGCAGCCCACTGGGACAGTCCTGAAATTCCTGACGGTATCTTTTTGACCCACGCGCATATTGGTCATTATTCCGGCTTAATGTATTTGGGGAAAGAAGCTACGAATACAAACCGAACGCCTGTTTTCGTAATGCCTAAAATGAAATTTTTTTTAGAAGAGAATGGTCCTTGGAGCCAATTGGTAAATTCTAATAATATTGACCTAAATCTACTGGCAAATGAAACTGATGTGAAATTAACATCCAACATACGGGTAATACCTTTGCAAGTGCCACATAGAGATGAGTATTCTGAAACTGTTGGCTATAAAATTACAGGGCCAAATAAAACGGCTTTGTTCATTCCCGATATTAACAAATGGTCCGTGTGGAAAACAAAAATTACAGACCTCATAAAAACGGTTGACTATGCCTTTGTAGATGCCACTTTTTTTGATGGAGAAGAAATCAACACCCGTGATATTTCAGAAATCCCGCATCCTTTTGTTATAGAAAGTATGGACCTTTTTAAAGATTTGTCTGCTAAAGATAAAAGAAAGGTTCATTTTATACATTTTAACCATACCAATCCATTATTAAACCCAAATAGTAAACAAACACGTTTGGTTTTAGAAAAAGGGTTCTCTATTGCTCGTAAAGGGCAAACGGTTAACCTATAAACACCAGAATTATTTATTTTTAATTATGACTTATAAAACTCCGTATCGTTTTGGCTATCTGTTTATACTTGTGTTGGTCTTTAGTTGTTCAGATACTGAAAAAGAAATAATCTCCCATAATAAATACACTACTTGGTCTACCTATCTGGGTGATCCGGGCCGTAGCCATTATTCTACTTTATCGGAAATCACAAAAGAAAACATCAACCAACTTAAAGTTGCCTGGACCTACGAGGCACAGGATTGGGGTCAAATGCAAATGAACCCAATAATAGTAGATTCAATTTTATATGGGGTCACAGCTGCGCTACGTTTAGTGGCTTTAAAAGCCGATACCGGTAAAGAACTTTGGCAATTTGGGGACTCGGTTAAGGTCTGGCATTCTACTAGTAGGGGCGTTTCGTATTGGGAAAAGGATAATGACAAGCGTATTTTATGTACAAGAGGTGCCAACCTATACGCTTTAAATGCTTTAACTGGTGAGCCAATTTCATCATTTGGAGATAATGGCAGTATTGACCTACGCTCAGGCATGCCAAAAAGCGCAAGTAATAAATTTGTGATTTCAAATACACCGGGAACCATTTTTAAAGATTTAATTGTTATGCCCTTACGAATTTCAGAGGGTTCCGGTGCTGCGCCCGGGGATGTAATGGCGTTTAATGTAATTACTGGGGATTTAGAGTGGGTGTTTCATACCATACCGCATCCCGGCGAATATGGGTATGAGACTTGGGAAGATAGTGCCGCATACAAAAGCCCCGTAGTGGGTGCCGCAAACAACTGGGCAGGAATGGCCGTAGATGAAAAGGCCGAGATTATTTACATTCCTACAGGTTCCGCTGCTCCAGATTTTTATGGGGGTGTCCGTTTGGGTCAAAATTTATATGCTAATTCTATGTTGGCGCTTAATGCCAACACCGGCGAAAGAATTTGGCATTATCAATTTACACATCATGACATCTGGGACCGTGACCCGCCTGCCCCGCCAAATTTACTTTACATTGAACGTGATGGTAAAAAAATTCCTGCCGTGGCACAAGTCACAAAACAAGGTTACGTATATGTTTTTAATAGGTTAACCGGAGAGCCATTGTTTGATATTGAAGAGGTTGCCTTTCCTCCTTCTTCCTTAAAAGGAGAGGTTGCCTGGACTACCCAGCCTATTCCTAATAGACCAAAGCCCTTTGCGCGATTATCTCAAGACCTTACCGAAAAAGATATTAGCCCGTTTGCGGAAAATAAAGATGAACTATTGGAACTATTTCGAGCTTCCGAAAAAGGAATGTATGCGCCACCAAACACATCGCCCACGCTTTTATTGCCCGGATATGATGGGGCTGCAGAATGGGGCGGAGCATCTGCCGACCCTGATGACGGTATACTATATGTGAATTCCAATGAAATGGCCTGGATATTACAAATGGAGGAAAATAAAACAGACCTAAATAATAAGCCTTTAGGTGAATCACTTTATAACAACTATTGTGTTAGCTGTC
Organism: Maribacter sp.; assembly: GCA_965662155.1. Lineage (GTDB taxonomy): Bacteria > Bacteroidota > Bacteroidia > Flavobacteriales > Flavobacteriaceae > Maribacter. The sequence continues at coordinate 39,946 of CBFIGW010000001.1, forward strand.
ATCAACCCGATAGAAAAGGTAATATGGCCAGTGGATTTCCATCACTAATTGATATCGGATTAAAGAAAGAAAAATCAGAAGTAAGTCATATTGTAAAAAATGGAAAGGGAATGATGACCGGTTTCCCGCAATTATCTAATGAAGAGATAGACGCTCTTCTACTGTTTTTGTACAACGAGGAAATACAGCACACCGTAATAGAGTCCGTCACAAAGTCCGAAATGGAAATGGTTCCCTATAAGCATACTGGATATACCAAGTTTTTAGATAATCAAGGATTGCCGGCAATTAGTCCTCCCTGGGGAACACTGCACGCTATAAATTTAAACACGGGCGAATACAAATGGTCAGTGCCACTAGGCAACACTCCGGAGCTGGGCGAAAAAGGAATTGGGACTGGGGTTGAAAATTATGGTGGTGCCATTGTAACTCAAAACGGATTGTTGTTTATAGCCGCAACCAGAGATGGGTTTTTTAGGATTTTTGACAAAGAAACAGGTGAGCTGCTTTGGGAATATGAACTTCCTGCACCAGCTTTTGCAACCCCTGCAATGTACGAAGTACATGGCAAACAATATATAACAATAGCCTGCGGAGGAGAAAAGCTTGGAACAAAAAAGGGAAATACGATACTGGCCTTTGCGTTGGAGAGATAACAAAAGATATTCAATATGGTGACTATTTGTAAAACTGATATTTTAAGGCTTATATTTAGGCCATGTTATCAATATTTGAACGCGCAGAAAGGTTTAAGGATAGAAAAGCTATCCACTCCAATAATCAAGATTATACATACGCAGATTTAAACAGGGCATCCAATTCCGTAGCTGCCAATTTATTAAAAGATTCCCAAGACCTCAACGAAGGGCGAATCACATTTTTAGTGCCGCCATCCTTTGAATATACAGCGGTAGAATGGGGTATTTGGAAAGCGGGCGGCATAGCTGTTCCCTTATGTGTATTGCACCCATTGCCATCAATTCAGTATGTGCTAGAAGATACACAGGCAGAAATGGTTATAGCCCATGAAGATTTTATTGAATTCTTAAAGCCCTTGAAGACCACATTAGGTATTACTTTGGTTTCTTTAAAAAGTATTCTTGAGGAAAACACATCGGCACTTCCAGAATTGGAGCCAAGCCGTAGAGCCATGATTTTATATACCAGTGGCACAACTAGCAAGCCAAAAGGTGTTGTAACCACACATGCCAATATAGAGGCTCAAATCACAACTTTAGTAAATGCTTGGGAATGGGAAAAGGATGATTATATATTGAATATATTACCATTACACCATGTACATGGCATCATCAATGTTATGAGCTGTGCTTTATGGAGCGGTGCCTGCTGTGAATTCTTGCCTAAATTTAACGATGAAAAAGTTTGGGACATTATCAAATCCGGTAGATTAACTCTGTTTATGGCGGTGCCTACCATTTATTACAAACTGATAGCTTTTTGGGAAAAAGCAAGTGAAAAACAACAAGAAGAATTATCCGAAGCCGCCTCTAAACTTCGTCTTATGGTTTCTGGTTCTGCAGCTTTGCCTGTGCCCGTTCTAGAAAAATGGAGAACTATTTCTAGTCAAACCCTATTGGAACGTTATGGAATGACAGAAATTGGAATGGGGCTTTCCAACTCTTATAGAAATGAACGAAGACCGGGCCATGTTGGTTTGCCTTTGCCGGGTGTTGAAATGCGATTGGTTGATAGCAACAATAAGAAGGTTGGTGCAAATGAACCTGGAGAATTCCAAATTAAAGGGCCAAGTGTGTTTAAGGAATATTGGCAGAAACCAGAGGCAACCCAAAAAGCATTTACGGAAGATGGTTGGTTTATCACTGGCGATATTGGCATGCTAAATAATGGGCTATATAAAATTCTTGGACGCGACAGTGTTGATATTATAAAATCTGGTGGTTATAAGATATCAGCCCTAGAAATAGAAGATGTATTGCGCAAACATGAACAAATTAATGATTGTGCCGTAGTGGGTTTACCAGATGAGGAGTGGGGAGAATTAATTGCTGCCTGCCTTATTTCCACTTCTGAAGAACTGGATACCAAAGCGCTTTCTAATTGGTTAAAGACCCAGATGCCAGCTTATAAGCTTCCTAGAAAATATGTGCTAGCGAGAGAACTACCAAGAAATGTGCTGGGAAAAGTTACTAAAAACGAAGTCAAAAAACTATTCTAACATAAAACAATAACGCATAATGGATCTACTCACTTGGCTTCCCTATCTTGGTATATTGGTTTTGGTAATTGCCAATGCTATTCTTGTTGCTAAAAGGAATATTACCGTGGATGACAACGACCATAACCCTGAGCACTAATGGATTATTTTTACGAACATTATGTAACCCTTATTTTAACCTCTTTATATGTTGGCGGTTGTCTTTATATCGGATGGTTTTTTAAAAAAAAGGCTGCCCAGGGCGTAGAGGGTTTTTATGTGGCAAAACGAGAAATACCGGGATGGGTCATCTCATTGGCCTTCTTTTCTACATCTGCCAGCACCAACACCTATATTGGCCAAGCGGGAAAATCTTTTGAATATGGCCTTTCGTGGGCCTGGATGGGACTCATATGGACACTTTTCTGTATAATTTCTTGGCAATTACTCGGGCCTAAAATGCGTTTTCAAACAGCACGTTTAAAATCATTTACCATTCCAGACTATTTTCATTTAAGATACAAAAGCAACTTGGCAAAAAGTATTAGGGTACTTTCTGCCATCATTATATTGTTTGCAACGCTCTGGTATATGATTGGAATTGCAAAAGGATGTGCTCATGTATTGACTTCGGTTTTGGATATTCCTTATGAATATGGGTCCTTTGCTATTATAGCCGTAACCTGTGCATATACCATTTGGGGTGGTATGTATAGTGTTTTATGGACGGATGCACTACAAGGAATTATCATGTTTGGCGTTGCTATTTTAATGTTAGCTATTCCGTTTGTGTATGTAGGTGGAGTAGATGAGCTTTTTGAGGTCATATCAACTACAGAACATCTTACGAAGTCCGGGGCACCTATTAAATCTGGACTAGTGACCTTTGGAGAACTTGTATCCTTTCTATATATAATAGGTATTGGTTTGGCCGTAGGAATGAAGCAAATATCAGAGCCTAAAAATTTAATTAGATTCTATTCCATCAATAACGCAAAAAGCATGCGTTTTGCCATGATTTGGACACCTGTTTTTTTAGGGATTTCCCTTGTGTGTGTTATGGGGCTTGGCGCATTGGTGCACGGAATGGCAACAATGGATGAGGCCAACTACCTAATTAACCATACAGATGAAGTGGTGGGTTTTATGTTGGATAAGTTTGACAATAAATTGGTAAGTGGTATTTGTGTGGCCGGATTATTTGCTGCTGGAATGTCATCTTTAGCTTCGGTAATCATAATTATTGGAACCGCATTTGTTAAAGACATCTGGCATGTTGCCAAACCAATGAAAGAATCTAAAATTATACCTAGAACTAAATGGTTTATGGGCATCTATTGTGTCATTGTTTTCTTAATGACATTGTATCCTATGGCGGGCATAGTTGAGTTGACAGCATTTGCGGGGGCTGTTTTCGCCGCTAGTTTTTTCCCGGCTATTTTTGGTGGGCTTTATTTAAAATGGGGTACGGACCTTGGGGCCATGGCATCAATGATCATGGGTATGGTAACCAATATTGTATGGCGATTTGTTTTTAGATTTAATTATGAAGCCTTAAAGGATATTCACGAAGTGATACCGGCATTTATTATTGCCATGCTTACTTATATTGTAGTTAGTTTGCTTAGTAAAGACAGACGCCCAGATGCTGCTCATTTGGCAAATTTATTTGGCACCAAAAACTAATTCTATTTTACTTGGCAATATTAAAAGTAAAACTTTTCTGAAGGTCGATCAGGGCTTTGTCCTTTTCGTTAAGCATCCTGTTGGATCTTAAGTAACGGTTAAAGTTGTATTCGTCAAAATTAGAAGCATTTTTGTCCATGCTGTTAATACGCACTCTTTCGGAGGCATGTATAAATTCATTATTGCCGATCCACATACCCACATGTACCACTTTTTCAGCTGTAGAATCCGTAGCCTTTCTCCCAAAAAACAACAAGTCCCCCTTTTCCAAAGCCTCAAAGTTTCTGGTTGAATCTATTGGTTTGCCAGCATATACTTGTTGGGAGGCGTCCCGGGGAATTATTACACCGTTTAAGAAGTATACTGTTTTTGTAAACCCGCTACAGTCCATTCCTTTTGTTGATGTGCCACCCCACAAGTAGGGAACCCCCAATAAGCTTTTGGATGTTGAGACCAAGTCCTCCTTTTCAGTTTTTAAGTTTTCTAACCAACTATCATACATTTGGGCCTCTTCTTTTAATACAGAAGCCTGCCTCCCATCAGGAAAAGTAACATAGTATACCTTATCGTTTTTCTTAGAAAGCTCTAACACACTACCCGCCACTAAATCCGAGACGGGTTGTTTACTATCAAGGTCCAAAAAAGCATGCCCATAGGTTTTTGTATAAATAATCTTCTCATTTTTTTTCCATTGTTCGAGTCGGGCCTCATCCATTAAGGTAATTCCACCTGCATCTACCCATGCCAAATAGTTGTCTGGCGCTTGAATGTAATACCAACTTCCCTCCCTTTTCCAAACTTTTAAAGGAGTGCCCAGAGTAGCCTGCGTTACCAGTTCAGCAGAATGTTTTGGATTGCTTCTTAAATTGGCTACAGAAATTGTCACCAAGGCATTGGTTTTATCTCCTAATGAGGCAGCAGGTAAGATTTGTATACTATCTATAATTTCAACATCATAATCCTGAATTTCCTTCCTAAGTTTATCTACAGCGTCCGCTAAGTTACTTTCGCCCTTAAGCAGATAAGCTTCGTTTTGTTTTATAGCTTCTATTTTAAATAATGCTACCCGCTTGTCAGGCGCAACCTCCTGTTGTAGTTTGTCAATATATTCTTGAACAAAGTTCGTGTCATTAACTGTGGAATTACACCCGAAAGTCAATAATAATGTTGCGATAAAACTAACTTTTTTAAAGTCCATTTTCTAAAAGGTTTTGATAAACGATATAAGGATTACGATACAACCAAAAAATGAAGGGTAACTTTCCCGTACACCTGTTCAAACATTTAAAATCTACATTATCAAGTAAAAATAAGGAATAGGAAAAACTTGTGAGGGGTTCTTGTTGAATCTAGCCGTTAAAATTAGCTAAATTAGCATTCATGAAAAAGTTAAGTGTCATTGAACTTTTTGCGGGAGTTGGCGGATTTCGTCTGGGTCTGGAACAGTCTGGTGGTTATGAAATTGTATGGAGCAACCAATGGGAGCCAAGCACTAAAACACAACATGCTTCTAAAGTATATGAAGCTAGATTTGGTCCTAAAAACCACAGTAATACCGATATTTCCGAGGTTGAAACCAAAAATATTCCTGATGCGGATATTTTGGTCGGTGGATTTCCTTGCCAAGATTATTCAGTAGCAACAACCCTACAAAACTCAAAAGGGTTAATTGGGAAAAAGGGCGTATTATGGTGGAGCATCCATAAAATCCTTTACGAAAAAAAAAATCCGCCCAAATATTTATTTCTTGAAAATGTAGATAGGTTACTCAAATCACCTTCCGGTCAACGTGGCCGTGATTTTGCCATTATGCTCAAAAGCTTGGATGATTTAGGTTACGCGGTTGAGTGGCGCGTTATCAACGCGGCAGAATATGGCATGCCGCAAAGAAGAAGGCGTATATTTTTCCTTGGATATCATAAAAGCACTGACATTTATAATACCATAAAAAATTCAAGTGCAACTAGTTGGGTGTATACGGAAGGGGTTGTTGCCAAAGCCTTCCCTATTATAAATACTTCGCAAAACTTTAGTTCGTTTACAATTGACAAAGATTTGGTAACCCTATCAAATACTTTTAACAAAGGTGAAAAACTATCCCCATTTCTTAATACTGGAATTTTTATTGATGGTAAGGTACATACCGCCAAAACTACAGTAGACTACGACGGAAGAAAAACGGTATTGGGAGATATTCTTATAAATGAACCGATAGCAGATGATTATCTTATTCCTCTTGAAGACCTAGAAAAGTGGGAATACCTAAAAGGAGCAAAAAAAGAAATCCGTACTGCAAAAACCGGATTTTCATATAATTATAGTGAAGGTAGTATGGTTTTTCCAGATGCTTTGGACAACGCTTCTAGAACAATAATTACGGGAGAGGGCGGTAAAAGCCCATCACGATTTAAGCATGTGGTACAGACAACTCAAGGTCTCCGGAGATTAACCCCTGTAGAATTAGAGCGGTTAAATATGTTTCCTGACAACCATACCCAATTAGAGGGCATTTCAGATACTAAAAGAGCCTTTTTTATGGGAAATGCATTAGTAGTTGGTGTGGTAGAAAAAATCGCAGATGAATTATTTAACACTATAAATTCTTAAGTGTTTTGAAATTACAAAGCTCTTTTAAATCAGACCTTAAAAAAGAGCAACAACTTACCTTCTTGTTAAATACATATTACACTAAAAATTTAAAATTTTACGATTTTGAACGTGTTTCCGATTTAAAAAGACAATTAGCGGGAATAGATGTCATATTTACACACAAAACTACAGGAGTATCCTTTAATATTGATGAAAAGGCACAATTAGATTATATAAATGAAGATTTGCCAACGTTTGCCTTCGAATTAAAATATCAAAAAAAAGGCGTCAATAAAAAAGGGTGGCTGTTTGATGATAAAAAACAAACCCATTTCTACGCTTTGATTACAGGAATTTACCAAGACGCCCCATATATTTTTACCTCATGTAAAATTACGTTGGTAAACAGGAAAAAATTACTTGCCTTTTTAACTCAATTGGGAATACGTGAAAATACACTATACGATTATGTTGCAACAAACGATAGTTTAAACGGTAAATTTCCTATTGCTGAATTGAATCCCAAAAATGAAGGATATCTATTTGCATCAAGAAATAACAAAGCAGAAAAACCTCTGAATTTAATCTTGAAATTAGAATTTTTAATTGAAAATGGAATTGCCAAAAGGCTTGTATAAAGATTCGTTCACAATCTAAATACTTATACAGGATTTACCGTTAATTTTGATAACACGTAGTTGTTGTAAAATTATAAATGAAAAGAACTTTAGTAAAGTTTAGAAACAGTGCTTTTAGGAGGTTCATCCGTAGGCATGAAAAATATGCTCCTATCCTATTTTTTATTGGTGGGTTTATTTTTGACTCCCTTACTCTTGGTCGAATAGACCGCATCTATGATCTTATTGTTCTTTGCCTTCATATGACCTCGCTTACCTTTACGCTTTACCTATTTAATTTAGCGGACGATGATAGGTGGAAAAACACTTTTCTAGAACGATTTGAAGAATACTTTCCATTGGCCATTCAATTTTTCTTTGGAGGGTTATCCAGTGCATATGTTGTATATTTTTCTAGAAGTGTGTCCCTTTCTAAAACGGTAACATTTTTCGTGATACTTGTTGTGCTGCTTTTTGCCAATGAAATTTTAAAAAAAAGAATCTCTAATAAATATTTACAGTTTGGCGTTTACTTCTTTTTAAGCTTTACCTTTTTCACATTTATGGTGCCTGTTTTTATAAAAGAAATGAGTATTTCTATATTTTTAATTTCCGGAATCATCAGCTTAGGGATTACCTTGACCTTAATCCTCTTAATCTATAGCAAAAGCCCAAGCACTAGGAATGAAGTGAGATTTTGGAAACTATTAAGTGTAATTGTGTTAATCTACGCACTTATTAATACTTTCTATTTTTTTAGATTAATACCTCCTGTGCCATTAGCTATGGACCAGGGTATTGTAGCTCATAATGTCAAAAGACAGGACAACAATTACCTTGTTACTTTTGAGACAGATGATTGGTATGTGTTTTGGAGGGAGCACAGAATTAAATATGTATATACGCCCAATGAAAATGTATTTGTATTCACTTCTATTTTTGCACCTACAGATTTAGAAAAATCTATAATACACCGTTGGAAATGGTATAATCACCAATCATCCGAATGGGAAATTGTTGAAGATATTGGTTATGATATCACAGGTGGTCGTGATAATGGGTATAGGGGCTATACTTACAAAAATAACGTAAAGCAAGGGGAGTGGAAAGTAGAGGTAATTACCAACGAAGAGTTAGTTTTAGGAGTGGTAGATTTTGAGATTATTATCGATTCCAGCATAAAGCCAAAAGGTTTGAAAGAAAGAAAATATTAATATGGTGAGTATATTGCTAAAGTTAAAACACTGTTAATCAGACCTTAAAAATTTGAATTTGTGATTGTTTTTCTTACCTTATAAATTATGGTAAAAATAGACAAGTCAGAAAATACAGAGTTTTTAGAGAAATCAATTCACCATCTTGAAGCCACTGGTTTTGAAAACATTAAAGCAGATATGGAAGGTTATGAAACCCCTAAATCTTATACCAGAAAAGGTGCTGAGGGGAAAATAACACCTGATATTGTCGCTATTAAAAATGGTAGAAAATACTTTTTTGATATCAGCCTAAAATCGGAAAAACCAAGATTGTTAAAAACGAAGTGGTTGTTCTTGGATACTTTAAGCCGTATGAACTCTAACCGCTTTAGGATTATTACCACAAGGGGCCATTATAAGTTTACCGATATGATGTTGGAAGATATTAACCTAACAAACAAGGAGCCTATTAAAATTTAAATTTGAGATCTACGTAAAAATAGAAATGACTGTGTATAACGGTCATTTTTTGTGTAGTATCATCCCAATATGGGGAATACCATCTTCCAAATAGTCTTTTCCCTCTTGAACAAACCCTAAATCATTATAAAACTTCTTTAAATACAATTGCGCCGATATTTTTATTTTGGACTGTTGAAATATCTCTTGTGCTGCTTTTATAGAGGCTTCCATTATGTTTTTGCCGTAACCATATTTTCTGAAATCTATATCTACCACTACTCTGCCGATACTAGACTCCTTAAAATAGTCTCCTGGACCAAAAATTCTTGTATATGCTACTACTTTTCCTTCTTCTCTACCAATAATATGTAAAGCGTTTTGGTCTTTACCGTCTACATCCTGGTAAACACAGTCCTGTTCAACAACAAACACAGCGCTACGCAACTTTAAAATATCGTAGAGCTCTTCTAAAGCTAATTCATTAAAGCGTTTTGTTTGTATCTCTAACATTAGTCTTGTACTATTAAATGCTTACTGTCGCACTTACCAAATTCTGGTTGAATATTTACATGGTTAATTCCATGCTTGTGATACACCTCTTCTTCTATCTGTTCCAAAATCGCATCAAATTGAGAAATGCGAATATCTTCTGTAAAATCTATATGGGCCTCTAAATGCACTTCATCCTCGTTTAATTGCCAAATATGAACATGATGTACGTTTTTTACTGGTTTAATAGTGGTAATGGTATCCACAATATGCTGCACTTGAATGGTGTTTGGTGTAAAAAGCATCAATACCCTTGTGGAGTCTTTAAGTAAATCATAGCCCATATAAATTAAATATAAAGCTATAGCTAAAGTAAGTAGTGGATCAACCCAATAAAACTGGTAATACTTCATCAAAAGACCGCCAATAAATACCGCAACGGAAGCCATCATATCCGTAAGTAAATGCAAATAAGCAGATTTCATGTTCATATTGCTTTGAGAATCCTTTTTAAGCAATAAGACACTAAAACCATTGGCTATTATACCAATTAACGACAACCAAATAACTAAGTTAGATTCTATTTCTTCTGGTTGTATAAATCGTTCAATCGCTTCCTTGATAAGAATAATAGCAACAACAATCAATGTTGCAGAATTTACAAATGCTGCTATTATTTCGGCACGTTTATAACCAAATGTTTTGTTGGTAGATGCTTTCCTTTTAGCTAATACATTAGCTATATAGCTTACTATTAAAGATAATACATCGCTAAAATTATGAAGTGCATCAGATAATAGTGCAAGACTGCCAGATAGTAATCCGCCTATTACTTGTGATACAGTTATAACAATGTTGAGAAAAATAGAAATTAATAAGTTCTTCCCTGTAGCCTTGGGGTGATGATGTCCATGTGAGTGATGGTGTCCTTGCCCCATAATGTTTTACTTGCAGGGTATTTTTTCAATTCTTCTTTCGTGTCTTCCACCTTCAAATTTTGTGGTTAAAAAAGTGTTGACCATTTCCAAAGCCTGCGGTAAGGCAACATATCTAGCGGGCAAACTTAATATGTTGGCATCATTATGTTCTCTTGCCAACGCAACTATTTCTTTAGTCCAACACAAGGCAGCTCTTACTTTTTGATGTTTATTGGCGGTCATGGAGGCACCATTACCACTACCACATACTATAATTCCATAATCTACTTTGCCTTCTGATACGTCTTGGGCAACCGGATGAATAAAATCCGCATAATCTACACTATCAGTACCATCTGTGCCATAATTTATAACCTCTATATCCTTAGATTTTAAAAGACCTATTATAGCTAATTTATATTCTGTACCAGCATGATCATTACCAATTGCTATTTTCATGTGTAAACTTTTTTAGTTCAAAGTTATTTAGTGATGTGGGGTAGTATATATTATACGACAAATGTACAACTTACTTAAGTTCACAACAAAAATTAGACAGTTGACAACAATTCTTTTAAAATTAAATTTTACGGTTGTTCATTAGTGCGTTGAATACTTGGGTAACTTCTGTAAAAAGTGTTAAGAAATATTCAAATTATTATTTGTAAAAATGGATAGAGAATTGCACTTAACTTTTTATTTCTATCTCCCTAATAATAATATTAGAATTAGTTAGGTGCTTTTTAATAAAACAATCCGCTTAGTTAACACAATATTTACAATTACTTATCAATAAAAACATGTTTAGAACAGTTATCAACTGTTACTGATAACTTTTTAAAATATCTGATAATCAATATCAATAGGTACTTATAAGTTGTCAATAAGTATTCGTATCTCATAAAATCAAGTAAAATACAATTAAGTTATTCTACATATTAACAAGCTATCATTATCATCATTTTTTATTTTAAATTTTAAAAAAGAAATATAATTATATATATAATGTTGATAACAACAATTAATTATAGGTTATGTTCACTTTAGTAAATATATGTAGTGGATTATAATTCGTAATTTTCCAATAAATAAAAATTTTAATGTCGAAAAGAAATAAGAAGGCGAAGAACCATAGAAAGAATGAAATTACCAAAGGCATATTTACAGTATTAGAAAAAGAACCTACCAAAAGCTTTAACTATAAGCAGATTGCTGCCAAAATTGGGATAACGGATGCCCAAGATAGAAATACACTCATAAAACGACTTACTCAATTAAAGGAAACGAAGCGAATAAGAGAGGTTTCTCGTGGCAGTTATCAAGTAATAGAGGATTTAAAGACCTATCATAGAGGTGTGGTAGATTTAACCAGTAAAGGACATGCCTATATAGTTGTAGAAGGTATGGATGAAGATGTCTTTGTACCTTCTAATAAATTAAATAAGGCTTTTCATAAAGATGTAGTAGAAGTTTATATATATCCTTCTAAAAAAAGCAGAAAATTAGAGGGTGAGGTTCATAAGGTTGTTGAACGCTATAAAAGTACTTTTGTGGGTATCGTAGATATGCAAAAGACTTTTGCCTTTGTTAGACCTACGGATTTTAGGATGTATACGGATATTTTTGTCTCTTCAGATAAATTGAAAGGAGCTGAAGATGGAGAAAAGGTTATTGTAGAAATACTCGAATGGCCCAATGACGTTGATTCACCTTTCGGTAAAATAAAAGAAGTATTAGGAAAACCTGGAGAACATGATACGGAGATACACTCTATACTAGCGGAATATGGTTTGCCTTATGAATTTCCTGCGGATGTTCAACAATTTGCCGATCAATTAGATACTAGTATAAAAAATAAGGAAATAGCAAAACGAAGGGATATGAGAAATACCCTAACTTTTACTATAGATCCAAAGGATGCTAAAGACTTTGATGACGCACTGTCTTTTACCATATTGGAAAATGGAAATTTTGAGATAGGAATACATATTGCGGATGTTTCCCATTATTTATTGGAAAATACTATTCTAGATGATGAAGCGTATGAAAGGGCAACCTCAGTTTATTTAGTAGATAGGGTGGTACCTATGTTACCGGAGGTTTTATCTAATAATGCATGTTCTTTAAGACCTAATGAAGAAAAATATACCTTTTCCGCTATTTTTGAGTTGGATACTAAAGCAACTATCAAGAATCAATGGTTTGGAAGAACGGTAATAAATTCAAACGAAAGATTTGCATATGAGGAGGCACAGCATATAATAGAGACCGGAGGTAATTCCATTCCAAAAGAAATATCCATAAGAGATAAAGCTTATAGTGTTACAGATGACATAGTACAAGCTACACTTACGATGGATAGGTTAGCAAAAACCATGCGCGCCAAAAGAATGGAACAGGGAGCAATTTCATTTGATAAAGTTGAAGTTAGATTTAATCTTGACGAAAAAAACGAGCCAGTAAGTGTTTATTTTAAAGAATCTAAAGATGCCAATAAATTAATTGAGGAATTTATGTTATTGGCCAACAGAAAAGTTGCCGAATTTATTGGTAAGCAGAAATCTAAAAAAACGTTTGTTTATAGAATTCATGATGATCCAGATGAGGATAAGTTAATGGCTTTAAACGGAATTGTGTCTAAGTTTGGACATAAATTGAATTTTAAGGACAAGAAGTCAATTAGTGATTCATTGAATAAATTATTGGAAGACGTAAAGGGTCAAAAAGAACAAAATCTAGTAGATACATTGGCTATACGTACCATGAGCAAAGCGGTTTATACCGTTGATAATATCGGTCATTATGGTTTAGCGTTTGATTACTATACACATTTTACGTCTCCAATACGAAGGTATCCAGATGTAATGGTGCATCGATTGTTGCAACATTATTTAGATGGAGGTAAATCTGCAAAAGAAGAGATTTATGAAGCTAAGTGTAAGCATTCTTCAGATATGGAAGGATTGGCTTCTAGCGCCGAAAGAGATTCTATAAAATACATGCAGATAAAGTTTATGCAAGATCATCAAGATCAAGAATTTGTAGGTGTAATAAGCGGTGTAACAGAATGGGGAATCTATGTAGAGATTGTAGAAAATAAATGTGAAGGTATGGTACGTATTCGGGACATCAAAGGAGATTATTATATCTTTGATGAGAAACAGTATGCTATTATAGGCGAACGTACCAAGAAAACTTATCAATTGGGAGATGAAGTTATTGTAATGGTCAAGAATACAGATTTAGTGAAACGCCATTTAGATTTCTCATTGATAGGTAAAAATGAATAATTTATGGTATGAATTTTGATTTGTTAGGCACGGCAAAATAAAATACCAAAAATTGAATTCAAATAAAAAAACATGAGGTATTTAGTTTTATTACTATTAATCGGTTATCAGAATCTCTCTGGTCAAGATGGTAAAGTAGTACATAAACTTGAAGGTTTTAAAGAGCTAAAAGGATTTGATGGTTTATCTATCAATCTATTGAAATCAACTGAAAACAAAGCTGTTGTTTCAGGCGAGAATGCTGATAAAGTAGCAATTGTCAATAATGACGGTGTTCTTAAGATTAGAATGCAAATAGGTAAGATTTTTGGAGGTTATAAAACTTTTGTTGATTTGTATTATACCGACAATATTGTGGTAATAGATGTAAATGAGGATGCAAGAATTACCTCAAATGATATTGTTGAACAGGATGTGTTGGAGTTAAAGGCGCAAGAAGGTGGTGAAATAATAGTTACAGCCAATGTAGAACAAATGTTAATTAAATCGGTTTCTGGAGGTGTTATAGAAACCATTGGAACATCAAATTTACAGGATGTACAAATTAATACTGGCGGGGTTTATAAAGGGAAAGATTTTAAAACTAAGTTTTCAACCGTAAATGTAAATGCCGGTTCTTTAGCAGAAATATTTGCAGTAGATTATGTAAAAGCTGCGGTAAAAGCTGGTGGTGAAGTTATTGTGTATGGGAATCCGACTAAGTTGGAAGAGAAAACAGTATTTGGCGGTAGTATAAAAAGAATGTAAGTATAAATGATTGAGGACGTACAGGCAGCAATTCCATTAGGCTTTTTATTAAGTTTTATGATTGGTCCTGTTTTTTTTGTTCTTTTGGAAACCAGTGTTTTAAAGGGTTTTAGGGCGGCGTTGGTTTTTGATATAGGTGTTGTTCTTGCCGATATTTTATTTATTATAGCCGCTTATTTTAGTAGTTATCAGTTACTTGAAAATTTAAGTAACCAACCTGGGTTGTATGTCTTTGGTGGTGCTATTTTATTGGTTTATGGGCTTACCATTATTTTTAAACATAACATAAAAAAAAGTGAAAAGGTGGAGATTAAGTCTTATAGGGGAGACTACTTAAGTCTTTTCGTAAAGGGTTTTTTATTAAACTTTATCAATATTGGGGTACTTGTCTTCTGGCTGGGAATTATTATCATTGTAGGTCCCAGTTTAGATAATGAACCGGTAAGAATAAGGGTTTTCTTTTCAACAATGTTAATAGCATATTTTGTTACGGATATTTTTAAAATTCTACTCGCCAAGCAATTAAAAAGAAAGTTAACCAAGGAACGTATTAGGCTTGTTAAAAAGGGTGTTGGTGTAATCTTGGTAATATGCGGCATTGTGTTGATGGTAAAAGGATTTTTACCTAAGGATAAGTTTAATTTAGAAAAAGGGATCGAAAGAATTGAGGATATAACCCATTAAAATAAAAATGCGGGTATTACCCGCATTTTTATTTTAATGGGTATGGGTAATTATTTTGTATACTTATCATTAAGAAGTTTAACTATTTCGTTGGTTAAGTCGTTACTTTCTTTACCATAAAGAACACTACCACCTTCGCCTCCACCTAATATATACGAATAACCGTTAAGTTTTCCGTAAGCTTGAATTTCTTTCTTCACTTTACTAACAACACTGTCCATTTCCGTCTGTCCTTCCAACTGTAGTTGTTGATCTTCTTGTTGTAGTTGTTGTCCTATAAATTGGCCTTTCTGTTGAAATTGTGCATATTCTTCTTGAGCTTTAGACTGAGACATTTTTTGTGCTTTAGCCTGAAAAGCTTGTGCTTCTATTTGAAAAGCTTGTGATATACTGTCTCTTTTTTTTGTTAAAGCATCAGCTTTAACTTTAAACTTTGCTTCAATATCTATTTTTTCTTGATATTCGTTCATTAGTTTAACATTGTCTACGTATCCTATTTTTTCTTGTTGACACGATGCAATGAACAAGATCATTAATCCAAAGATTATTTTTTTCATTTTATGTTATATTAAGAGTTGCGCAAAAGTAATAAAGGTTTTAATACTCAGCTTGTAAATTTAATTATTTGTGGTTTGTGAAGCGGCTTATTGTTTTAATCAATTTTATTTATTCAAAATTAAAATAATATTGTTTTATTCTATTACAAAAGCACTTAATAGAGCACTTTTAAAGCCTTTTTATTTTTACTTAATATTTTAGCGTCTTTTGTTATTAATATGCACTTAGAGTGCTTTAAATTAATTTTTAGCTCTTTTAAGCACATAAATATGAGACGAATACTGTTTTGTTTTAATGGCGCTGAGATTGGAGCATAAACCAACAAAGAATGCTTTAAATATATTTTGTTTTTTATTTTTATATTTTTCAGAAAGTAAGGAGACATAAAAAGAATCAAAATACATAGGATAGGTTTTTACCAATTGCATGTTATGTTCTTTAAAAATCTCAATTATAGATTTTTTAGAGAAGTGATATAAATGTCTGGGAACATCAAATGCCGCCCAATGTTGTTTATATTTTTTGGCATCGTAAGATTTATAATTGGGAACAGCTATGATTAAAGTTCCCTTTTTATCTAATTTATCCAGTATAGTATTTATTTGTATTTGTAAATCCGGCAGATGTTCTAATACATGCCATAATGTTATTACACTGAAATCAACTTGTTGTATATTTTCAATAGAATCTGTAAGTTGGATATTTTTTTGTTGAGCTTTGTCTCTTGCTAATTTGTTAGGTTCAACCCCCAAAACCTTCCATTCTTTTTTCGATGCTGTTAAAAGAAAGTCGCCAGTTCCTGCGCCAATATCCAACAGTGTTTTATTGTTGTTAATATATTTTGATGTAAGGGAAACCTTCTTAACCAAACTATACTTTTTAATAATTTGATAGATTTTATCTATCATGGTTGTTGTTTCATCTGAGTGAGATATATAATTTTTAGAGTTGTAATACTCAGATATATTATGAGGTATGGGAGAAGTGATAAGCATATCTTTATGCTCATCATATAGAAGTTCAAATTCTTCTCCACTATAGAAATAATCCTTGGTTTTTAGGTATTGCTTCATTGGTTTGTTAAGGGGGTTGTTTAGAATTTAATGCGTATTTATAATTGTTCCACGTGGAACAATTATGCTTTTATCTACCGAGAAATACTAAAAGCACACTTATGTCGCTAGGCGTTACTCCACTTATTCTCGAGGCTTGAGATATGGTTACGGGTTGTATGGCCGATAATTTTTCTCGTGCCTCAAAGGATAATGACTTTAGTTGAGTGTAATTAAAATTGTTAGGAATTTTAACGGCCTCAAGTCTATGTAACTTATCTGCATTAACCTTTTCCTTTGCAATATAACCAGAGTATTTTATTTGAATTTCCGTTTGTTCAAGGACTTCGTTGTCTAAGCTGTTTTGACTTATAAATTCTGATACGCTATCCAAAGTTTTCATATGGTCCATAGTTACTTTTGGACGTGAAAATGCCTTAAACATTTTATCCGATTGTTTGACTAAAGCGGAATCTACACTTTCTAAAATTGGGTTAATTTGTTCGGGCAAAACACTAGTATGTTTAAAGAAGTTTACAAAACTATCTGCTTTAGATTGTTTTTCTTCCATTCGTTTTAAACGTTCTTTTTTTGCCAGTCCTAATTCATAACCTTTTGGAGTTAATCTTAAATCTGCATTATCCTGCCTTAGCAAAGTCCTATACTCTGCTCTAGATGTAAACATACGATAAGGCTCTTCTGTTCCTTTTGTAATTAAATCATCTATAAGAACTCCAATATAAGCTTCGTCCCTTTTGAGTATAAAGGATTCTTTTTCGTTAATTTTTAAATGGGCATTTATTCCTGCCATTAGGCCTTGAGATGCCGCTTCCTCATATCCAGTAGTGCCATTAATTTGTCCTGCAAAGTATAGGTTGTCAACTAATTTAGTTTCTAATGTGTGCTTAAGCTGCGTTGGAGGAAAGTAGTCATACTCTATAGCATATCCCGGTCTAAAGAACTTTACTTTTTCAAAACCCACAACAGACCTTAAGGCTTTAAACTGCACATCTTCTGGTAGAGAGGTAGAAAACCCATTTACATAAACTTCTACGGTGTCCCAGCCTTCAGGCTCTATAAACATTTGATGTCTGTCTTTATCGGAAAATCTGTTGATTTTATCTTCAATAGAAGGACAGTATCGAGGCCCTATGCTTTTTATTCTTCCGTTAAACATAGGGGATCTATCAAAACCCTCTCTTAAAAGTTCGTGTACCAAAGGACTAGTATAAGTCATGTGACAATCACGTTGTCTATCTAATTTATTAGTATTTAAATATGAGAATTTTTCAGGGTTTTCATCGCCCGGTTGAACGATCATCTTAGTATAATCCAAGGATCTGCCATCTACGCGTGGCGGCGTTCCTGTTTTCATTCTCCCGCTTTCAAATCCCAAATCCGTTAATTGTTCGGTGATTCCGGTAGCTGCTTTTTCACCTGCTCTTCCCCCTCCTATTTGTTTTTCACCAATATGTATTAGTCCATTCAAAAAAGTACCGTTGGTAAGCACTACGGATTTTCCCTTAATTTCAATGCCTAAGGATGTTTTAACTCCGATAACGGTATTGTTTTCTATCAATAGCCCGGACACCATTTCTTGATAAAAATCTACATTAGGAGTTCTTTCTAAAGCCAATCTCCATTCTTCGGCAAAACGCATACGATCATTTTGCGCTCTTGGACTCCACATGGCAGGACCTTTGGATTTGTTAAGCATTTTAAATTGTATTGCGGATTTGTCCGTAATTATTCCACTGTATCCACCCAAGGCATCTATCTCTCTTACAATTTGCCCTTTTGCAATTCCTCCCATTGCGGGGTTGCAGGACATCTGTCCAATAGTCTGTAGGTTCATGGTAACTAACAAGGTTTTAGACCCCATATTGGCAGCTGCAGCTGCGGCCTCTGCCCCTGCATGTCCTCCACCAACTACAATAACATCGTAAATTTCTCCAAACATAATTTCTATTGTTCCACGTGGAACAGTTTTATTTTTTCTTCTTCCTTTGCGCGCATTTCAGCGATATGCCCTTCATTTTTATCTTGGTAACCCATTAAATGTAAAAGACCATGGGCCATAACTCTTAAGAGTTCCTTCTGTAGTGTTTCGCTAAATTCTAAACTATTTTCCTTTACACGCTCTATAGAAATAAAGATATCACCAGTAATAACGCTTCCGTTAGTATAATCAAATGTTATAATATCTGTATATGTGTCGTGTTCTAAGTATTTTTTGTTGATAGATAACAAATATGGATCGTCACAAAAAATATAGTTTATTTCGCCCAATTCAAAAGATTCAGATTCACAAACTTTCGTTATCCAACTTTTGAATTGTTTAGAATTTTCTAGTTCAAAATCCGTTTCGTAATGAATATTAATCATTGTTTTTAAAGTACTCGTTTACTTTAATTTGAAAATTTTGGCGCAAAGGTAAGGCTTGTCTATTTAAAATTTCTATCTCATTACGATAATTATCTAATAATGAGGGTTTAGTAGTTATTGGATTTGTGAAATTTTGTTGGTTGCTTCTGCTCTCACGTTCTTCTTTTTTGCCCTGTTTTAAAGCAGCGTTTTCAAGCTTAAGCAATTCATATTGAATGGTGTTGGCCTTGCTTATGGTGCGTTGGGTAATGCCATTTTCTAGCAGGTCGTTCTCAAATTCTTCCATTTGTCGCACTAGCTTTTCGCCCAGTTTTCTATCCCCATCGTTGAGCATATTTTCTAATTGTTGTTCAAGAGCTTGTCTAATGCGTTGTTGCTCTTGATAAATCTCATAGATTTCTTTAAGTTCATTTTCTGATAAACCTTCTTGTCCATTACTGCCTTCATTTCCTTCTCCCTGGTTAGATCCATTTTGTCCTTCGCCTTGTTCTCCCTTATTTCCTTTACCGGATTTACCATTTGCTCCTGTGTTTCCCTCTTGCTCTCCTTCTCCATTTTGTCCTTTGCCTTTAGAGCCAGATTCTCCTTTTTTCCCTTCGCCTTCACCTTTCGATTGTCTTTTTTCACCAGACTGTCCCGATTTACCCATTTTTTCACCTAAAGATTCTTGACCTTGAATGATATCGGGCAATTGAAACCCGCCTTGACTTTCGCCTTCACCTTTCCCCATTTGCATACTCTCCTGCATATTTTCCAACACATTTGCCAAGAAATCCGCCAAACTATTAGACGCCGTTAAAACGTATTTTTGATAAGATACTCCTTGGTATATTTGACCTTCGGCCATACTTTCTAAAGATTTGTCAATATTGTAATAAACCTCTGTTATTTGTTCGTTAACGAACTCTGATAATTCTGCCTGTCTTAAGGACAAGGAAAAAAGACTATCGTCTACGTGCTCAAAAAGCCCCCTTAGTTCTTTCTGATTTCGAACATTGTTTGAATATTGGGAAGCATCTTCCCCATCTTGTTGACTAAGCTTATCAAACAAACCTTCTTGCTTAAAAGAAAAGATAATTAAGTTGTCTAAAATTTGACGCAACATTTCAGCATCTTCTGCAATAGAAGAACCACCGCCGGCACTAGAAGAAGAGTGACGTAATTCTTCACTCATTTCTTTCATTTTTTGCGCTGCGCTTTTTTGTTTTCTTTTTGCTGAAACACCTGGCTTTTCATTTTCTTCTAATTCTGAAGACTGTTCTTTCCCAAAATGTTTTTTGATTTGTTCAAGTGCTTCTTCTTGGTTTTGTTGAACGCCGTCTTTTTTAGATTGGTCAACTTTTAATTCTATAGGCTTTTTTAAATCATTATTGTCTTTCTTCAGCTCCTCTAAATCTTTATCAATTTTATCGAAGTCAGAATTCATTTTTTGCTGCTCTTTTTCTAAAAAGTCAGAGTCTAGGTTTAACTCAGATAATATTTCTTGTCTCTCTGCTAGTTTTTCTAAATCTTTTGCTAGTTGTGCCGCTTTCTCGGCAACATAATAGCGTTTGGTTAATTCTACCAATTGTTCAAGACTACGCTCAGAGTTCTGTTGCTTTTTCCCCAGCTCCTCCAAACGTTTAGTAAGTTCTTCTTTGTTTATTTTATCAGCAATCTTGTTTAACTCTTCTAATAGTTTTTCGTTCTTTTTAGCTTCCAATTCTTGGCGTTCCAAACGCTCTTGTAACAGTTGATTTAGCTTATCGTCTTGATTTCCTTTCTTTAAATTTTGCTTTAGTTCGTTGCTAAATTTTTGCATTAATTGTTCTTGTCTTTCTTGTTTTTTTAAGAAATCCTTGACCTGGTTTTTATCATTAAAGTTTAAACTGGTTTTTTCCTTTTGTTCTGTATTTATCTGTTCCAAAGCATCCTTTTGTTCTTTTGCTCTTTCAAGGGATTTATCTAAATTGTTTATTAAAGATTCTTGACGTTCTAACTCTTTGTTATTCAGTTGGTTATCATTCAATATAGATTGATTAAATACCTGACTTTTAACGCTTTTGCCACTGTGAACAGCATCATTATCGGTAACAACAAAGTAAAATTCATAGTTTTTGCCATCTTCAAGCGCAATACCAGAAGGAAAGGTGTAATAGAACTGGCTAAAATTTGCGTTGGGCGTAACCAGATTTATTCGTTTTTCATCCTTAACGTTATTTTCTTCGTAATAGACCAAATCTATTTTTTGTAAACCATAATCGTCAGAAGCCTCGCCTGTATAATAAGAAACGTTAGGATTTAGGGAATCTAGTACCTGTTCAACACGTATAGTTGGAAAAGCATCCTTAATAACCCTTAACCCGTATGCTAATCTTTCAAAATCCGCAACATTGGCATTTGAGGTCGTTAACTCGTATTCTAGGTTAGTGTAAACCTTTTGGCTATGCTCAAATTTATCTTGACTTTTTTGAAATCCAATTATTGTATCTGCAGTTACCAGGTTAACCACTTCAGTGTCCTCACCAATTATCTCCCAGGTAACCTTGGTTCCTTCGGGCACTAAGGCATTACCTGTACTTTTTAAGACTTCGTTGCGTTTTTTAATATATGAAGGGTACTCTAGAATCACATTAAAGTCTACAATTGCGGGTGCTTTAAGCGCTGTAAGTTGGTATGGTCTTGAGGTTATCTCATTTCCCTTAAAAACAACCGTGGCACTTATAATAGGTGGAGATAATGTATATTGGTAAATGCCATTTCGTTCCTCCAAGAGCATTTCTTTGCCATCTATCAACATTGATACTTGTTCTGGCCTTATGTCACCTTTTGTGGCTACCTGAAATGTAAAGGGTTTACTCTCAATTACTTCCAATTGTGTAGATAATAATTCAAAATAAAACGGCGCAGGTGGTTCGTACGCCATATCGTAATTCACTACACGCTCATAAGACCCAACAAAGGAATTCCATTGACCGGAAATCCACAACACTAGAATTATTAAAAAGGGTATTACCGTATATTTTGAATACCTATAGGCGTCTTTATAAGTAATCGCATTCTTAAATGGAATTGGATTTAATTGCCCCGAACGTTGTTTAATACTGGCCAATAACAATTCGGATTTTTCCGGATGATCGGCGAGGTCCAATAAATTATAAAGCTTATCACCTACTTCGGGAAAGTGCTTCCCAATCATTTGTGCGGCGTCCTTGGAAGAAATCCCCTTTTTAACTTTAAACAGATAAAATAAAGGTGTTAATATGTAGGTGTACAATAAATATAGCTCTACACTAATAAATAACACCAATAAAATCAACCTTCCGGTAGAGCTTAGCCATAAGGCGTATTCAACACCCATCACTATTAAAAAAAAGAGCACCCCTAAGGCCAAGAACAATAAAATTCCTTTGATTAGTTTCTGGGCATAATGCTTTCGGACAAACTCGTTTAGCTTGTTTATTATGTTGTTATAGTACTGCAAATGAGAATTTTTATATACCAAGATAGGAGTAATTGTATTTTTTTAGATAGAATTATTTGTTAAAAGCAGCTAAACAGCCCGTTTTATGCCAGTTTTTACAAGTTTTGAAGTCTATGTATTAAATTATTAGGAATACACTAACCATGCTTTTAAGCCAAAGGTGCTTTTTATACCTTTGCGCCATGACAAAGAAAGTTCGCGTAAGATTTGCGCCTAGCCCAACAGGCCCATTACATATAGGAGGAGTACGTACCGCCCTTTTTAATTATTTGTTCGCTAAAAAGCACAGTGGTGATTTTATTTTGAGAATAGAGGATACTGACCAAAATAGATATGTAGAAGGCGCTGAGGAGTACATTATCAATGCCTTAAACTGGTGCGGAATTCCCTTTGACGAAGGTGTTGGAAAAGAGGGCGATTTTGGACCTTATAGACAAAGTGAGCGTAAGCAACTTTACCAAAAATATGCAGATGAACTGGTTAAAAAGGGAAAGGCCTATTATGCATTTGATACTGCTGAGAAATTGGATTTTCACAGAAAAGACCATGAGGCCAAAGGCAAAACCTTTATTTACAATTGGCATAACCGATTAAAACTCGATAATTCCCTTTCCATGATGCCAGAGGAGGTTGAAAAACGTTTGGCTTCCGGAGAGGATTTTGTAATTCGGTTTTTAACTCCGCCCGATGAAAAACTGCACTTAAAGGATATAATCCGAGGGGATATAGAAATTGAAACTAATATACTAGACGATAAAGTCCTTTTTAAGAGTGATGGTATGCCCACATATCATTTGGCAAATATCGTGGATGATCATCTTATGGAAATTTCCCATGTAATAAGGGGCGAGGAGTGGCTGCCCTCTTTAGCGCTACACCAACAATTGTATGATTCTTTTGGATGGCAAGCACCAGAATTTGCACACTTACCACTTATTATGAAACCAGTTGGTAAAGGCAAATTGAGCAAACGAGATGGTGAAAAAGGGGGTTTTCCGGTTTTTCCATTATCTTGGAATGAGTCCATAGGCTATCGTGAATCTGGATATTTTCCTGAAGCCGTAATAAACTTTTTGGCATTATTAGGGTGGAACCCTGGTACGGAGCAAGAAATATTCAGCTTAAACGAGCTTGTAGAAACTTTTTCCCTGGAACGCGTGAACAAGTCTGGAGCTAGGTTCGACCCAGACAAAACCAAATGGTATAATCAACACTATTTACAACAAAAATCAGATAGACAACTAGCAGAACTGTTTGAAAATGAAGTTGCTTCAAAAGCGAGCAAATTTTCAATGGAATATATTACCAAGGTCGTAACCTTGATTAAGGAGCGTGCTACTTTTGTATCCGATTTTTGGGAACTGAGCGATTATTTCTTTATGGCTCCAACAGCTTACAATGAAAAAGCGGCCAAAAAGCAATGGAAGGATGGCAGTGCTGAGATTATGCAAAAGTTGACCGGTGTTCTAGAAAACATATCGGATTTCTCATCAAACAACATAGAAACCATTGTAAAATCTTGGATAACTGAACAAGAACTGTCTTTTGGTAAAGTAATGCCGCCGTTACGCCTCATTTTGGTTGGCGACATGAAAGGCCCACACATTTTTGATATTATGGATATGATAGGAAAAGAGCAATGCATTCAAAGAATTAATGTCGCAATAAAAGAGTTGAACTCCTATATCAACTAATTTTTTGTCATAGATCAATCATTCTGCTGACAGAGGATAGTCCTATAAAATCGTCGTTTTATAGGACTTTGCGTTTGTAAAATTCTAAACCTGCTCGAATACTTATGGGCAGTAATAGACTAAATTAAAGGCAGTTGACTTTTCCTTTATGTTTTTTCAGCAAAAAATACCATATATTTAGGATATGGGATGCAAAGCCAATCTAACCTTGTTTCTTATTTTTATATGCTTCCGAAGTTTATCCCAACAAGGTGCATTGCCCTCATATACCCAAAGCTTAAACGGCACATCATTAGAAATTGAAATGGTGGCTATTCCATCTGGAAGTTTTGTTATGGGGACTTCTGAGAATGACACCCAAGGAGAAAGTGAAGAAATACCGGAACACACAGTAAAATTGGATGCCTTTTGGATGTCCAAGCACGAGATTACATGGGAGATGTACAATCTTTTTGTAAACCGTGTTTTGGATACAGTTACTCAAAACAAAAAGGTGATGGAGTTGAATATGGACGTTGACGCTGTCTCTGGAGCCACCGTCCCTTATGTAGATATGAGCTTGGGAATGGGAACCGGACCCGGATTGCCAGTGGGCAATGTAACTCAATATGCAGCTTCCGTCTTTTGTGAATGGTTAACTACATTAACAGGTTATTTTTACAGACTACCCACGGAAGCAGAATGGGAATATGCCTGTCGTGCAGGATCCCAAACATCCTATCATTTTGGTGATGATTCTAACCAACTAAGTGAATATGCATGGTTTTATAAAAATAGCCAAGGCACATACCATAAGGTAGGCGAAAAAAAGCCTAATGCTTGGGGCTTATATGACATGCACGGTAATGTTGCCGAATGGACACTAGACCAATATGATAGCGGCTCGTATTTTGACCGGAAAAACGGTGTTATAAACCCATTGGTATCCGCAGAAAAGAAGTATCCCCGTGCGGTAAGAGGTGGGTCCTACGACGATGACCCAATAGACCTTCGTAGTACATCACGTAAGGGCTCTTCCGAAAATTGGAAAATGAGAGACCCACAATTCCCAAAAAGTAAATGGTGGAATACAGACGCACCTTTTGTTGGCTTTAGGGTGGTGCGACACAAGACGTTTCCTAAACCACAGGATATACCACGATATTGGATTCACAAGAATGAGAAATAAAATGTAATAAAAATGAAGAAAACACAAAAAAAGACTGAACTCCTGGGAGAGGCTTCGCGAAGGGATTTTTGTAAAAACACGGCACTTGTTGCGGCTGGAATCATACTGCCTGGAATAGAGATGAATGCGATGGCCAATGTATTTAATGATAAGAAATTAAAATTGGCCGTTGTGGGCTGTGGTGGTCGTGGAACCGGCGCTGTCAATCAGGCCTTAAAAGCGGATGAACATATAGAATTGGTTGCTATGGCGGATGCTTTTGAAGATCAATTGGAAAAAAGCCTCGCTAATTTAAGCAAGGAATATGAAGGTTCGGATAAAATCAATGTTAAGGAAAAACACAAATACGTTGGCTTTAACGCCTATAAGAACGCCATTGACCAAGCAGATGTTGTTATTTTGGCGACACCTCCTGGATTTCGCCCTTATCACTTTGAGTACGCCATTAATGCCGGAAAACATGTTTTTATGGAAAAACCAGTTGCGACAGATGTACCGGGAATTCGTAAAGTGTTGGAAATGGCGAAGGTGGCCAAGGCAAAAAAACTAAACGTTGTTGTGGGCTTACAACGCCATTATCAGAACAATTATTTAGCAATAGCCGATAAAATAAAAAATGGGGATGTAGGTAAAATAGTTTCTGGACAGGTTTACTGGAATAGTGCCGGTGTTTGGGTAAGGCCTAGAAAACCGGAACAGACAGAAATGGAATACCAAATGCGCAATTGGTATTATTTTAATTGGTTGTGTGGGGACCATATTTTGGAACAACACATTCATAATATAGATGTGGCCAATTGGTTTATTGGTGAATACCCAATTTCTGCCCAGGGAATGGGAGGTCGTCAAGTACGGACCGGTAAAGATCATGGTGAGATTTTCGACCATCATTTTGTTGAATTCAAGTATCCAAGTGGTGCTGTTATTTCTAGTCAGTGTAGGCACCAGCCGGGTACATGGTCTAAAGTAGGCGAAGATTTTCAGGGGACTAAGGGTAGTATCCAAATGAAGGATGCGGGTACGGCTAGTATTCATGATTTAGAAGGTATTAAGACTTTTGAATACCGGAATAGAAACGACCCTAATCCATATCAAGTAGAACATAACAAATTATTTGCCGCCATTAGAAACCAAGAGGTTATAAGTGACGCCGAAAATGGCGCAAAAAGTACTATGACCGCTATTTTAGGTAGGATGGCAACCTATTCAGGCAAAACCATTACTTGGGAAGAGGCCATGAATTCTAATAAAATACTGATGCAGCCAGAGGTAACTTGGGCATCTACACCACCTACGGCACCAGATGAAAACGGAAATTACCCTATACCAACCCCTGGGCAATCTATCGTTTTATAACCAAGAAAGTTCATTTTTATGTCGCTTAAAGTCGTTTTGCTTTTAATTTGGTGAAGCTTTTTTTATGGGAAGGTAGCCGAAGTGCTACCTTACCTTTATAGACAATACGTTGTTAACTGTTTTTAAAGGGTAATGGAATAAATCGAAAAAGTAGGTCGATTTTAATTAAAAAGCTCTGGGTAAGTAATTTCCTTGGAAATATTTTTTACATTTCCTTGATATTCTTTACCCCTTAGTTTAGCTACCGGGTAAGCGACCAATTCATTTTCTGGGTATTTTTGAATTAATGCCTGTATTACTTTAACATCCAAATCATTTTGTATTGGTTGTAACCATTTGTTTTCTAATTCTGGAGGCAGGATTACCGGCATACGAGGTTCTTTTATTTTAGGATTGTTATGAATACGCTCCATTATTTTGTTTGCTTTTGTGGTTACAATAGTAAATGTATTTATAATACCGCCGGTTTCGGGGTCGCCCCATTCACTCCATAGACCCGCCAAAGCCAATGGCTCCCCTTTTTTCTGGTAAATGTAATGGGGAAAGGTTTTGCCATCTTTGTGGTAATGCTCATAAAAACCATCCACATAAATTATACATCTATTGTTTCTTGCCGATGTCCGAAATGATGGTTTTTCAAAAATGGTCTCGCCCCTAGCATTTAATGTGTTATTCCATAGTTTTTCACCTTGTTCTTTGTTCGTCACCCAATACGGAATAAGACCCCAAGTGGCTACCTCAGGAAAATCTGGTGATCGGTCTGTGTAAATTAATAGCTCAGGATGGTTAAAACCTGAAGAGTGATAAATAGGGAGGTCCGTCAAAGGGGCTAATTTTTCAATAATTTCTTCAATGGCCTGAAGGTCATTTTTTCTTCTTGCCCTTTTTAGCTGGGCCTCCAAACTTGTTTTTATATCGTAACACATTGGTTTTTAGAAATGGTGTTAATTAGGTGTTGGGCATCTCAATAACAACATTGCCCGTTTTTTCTCCCCTAAGCACATAAGCATATGCTTCAGCTATATCCTCTAGGCTATACTCCTTGTCAATTACAGGCACAAAAACACCTGTTTTTAAAGCATTACTTATAAAAGGAATTGTTTTTTGAGTGCTAAATGGTATGGGAAACAATACTTTTTTAGAACCCAGCAAACCACTAAAAAGGGAATAAAATATGTTTTCTGAATTAGGCCCTAATTCTGATGAAATGTAAATACCGTTGTCTTTTAAAAGTGGCTTGCATTTGCCAAACCTGCTTTTTCCTACAGCATCAAAAATATAATCGTAAGTCTGGTTGTCCTTGGTAAAATCCTCTTTGGTATAATCATAGATTTTGTCCGCTCCCAAGGATTTGATGAGCGCAATGTTTTGGGTGTTGCAGACTGCTGTAATAGTTACATTGTACGCGCGTACAAACTGTAATAATGCAGAGCCGATAGCCCCTGTAGCCCCGTTGATCAAAATGTTTTGCCCTTCTTTAATATCCGACTTGTGTATAAAGGTATATGCGTAGTGCGCCCCTTCCAAACTAGCTGCAGCTTGTTTAAAGGAAATTTTTTCAGGTATAGCAAATAGTTGTTCTGCCTTAGCTGTTAAATGTGTGGCTTGCGACTGGCAGCCTGTATCGGTAAAACCAAATATGCGATTCCCTGGCTCATATGAGATGATGTTTTTACCAACGGCCAAGATTTCACCGGCAAAATCGGTCCCTAAAATCGTTTTTTTGGGTTTAAAAAGCCCTATAAAAAACCGCATAATAAAAGGTTTAGCCGTAAGGTTGGCGCAATCTGTACGGTTTACGGTAGCAGCGTGTGTTTTTATAAGCACTTCGTCATCTTTTGGCACGGGAACGTCACAGCTTTCTACTACTATAGCTTCAGGCCCTCCATATTGTCTTCTTATAGCTGCTTTCATTTTTTAGCATATTTATAAGCGTCTTGGATGCCTTGCCCTTTTAGAATTTGTGGCATATATTTTTCTATCCGAGCCTTTCGGGTTGTAGACTGTTTAGGTTGAGAAAAATATAAAACATAACCACGTTGTCTGCCTGGCGTCAGATTTTCAAATGCTTTTTTTAAAGTTGGATGCAGACTAAATTGTTCCGCTAATTCTTCAGGAATAGGTTCTAGTTGTTTTTTGAAAGCTACTTTCAACCCTGCTATTTCTACTTCAATAGCTTCGTAAATATACTGTTTGATAATAGCGGTCTTTTCAATTATTTGGCGGGAATCTGTAAACCGGAATTGACGTGTTGCCTGTGAATTTTCACCTGGTGCCACAAGTATAGTTTTCGGATCTTTTAATAGTGCGCCTTTAAAGAATGACAATGTTGCAAAATCCTTGAAAGCTGCAACCAATAATAAATTATTGCCATTGTAGGTATAACAGGGTTGCGACCATTTGAGCTCTTCAGACAGACCGCACTCTAGAACAAGTCGCCTTAAATGTATTAATTCTTCTTGCCAAGTGTGTACTTTACATTCTGGGGTTTTGTATAGGGAACATCGCCCACAACCATCTTCTAAATATAGATCTACCTTTGTATTCATGGTGCTAGTGAAGTTTGCAAGTGTTCATTGAGCCATAACAGGCATTTCCATAAAAATAAGCAAATTACGAATGCAGGTATACTCTTGGCAAATCTGCAACCTAAAAAGATGACCAATCACTGATTCCTTGGAAAACTACCTTGCGGAACCCCATAGTTTGCTGCCCAAGGCACCAGGAACACCAACAGTATTAAAGGTGTCGGGAAACCTTGTTATTTGCGGGTTAATTTACTTTTTTAAAATATAGGTTTCGTACTCGCCCATTACTAACTTTACATCCTGTAATTAAATTTTTAGGGTCTCTCACAAATTCAACTTGACTAAAAAACCAAGCTTCGCCACTAAAAACATCCTTCTTTATTGGGTTCAAGTTAAAGTCACTTA
This sequence comes from Maribacter sp., assembly GCA_965662155.1. GTDB lineage: Bacteria > Bacteroidota > Bacteroidia > Flavobacteriales > Flavobacteriaceae > Maribacter. The sequence continues at coordinate 69,408 of CBFIGW010000001.1, forward strand.
ATCTGCTGTGTTTTGCAATAAGGCTATCACCGACAACATCAAATTTGTAAGTAGTCGATAATTCTTCACTATAAAATTCTCCTGAAAAGTCAGCAAGATTTACCCTAGACTTGTCGAATTCTTTTACTCGGGGCGCTTCCATTATTTGACCCCCTTGATGTAATTTTAGAAGCTTAATTTTTTCGCTTTCATTAGGTATAAATTCGATTTTGGCCTCTACCCCTTCAACCTTAAACTCCGTAGAGGAAATTGGCGTTAGGGTAACTTCCGGTTGTCCTGTTGCTTGGGCAGACAATCCAGTTTCGTTAGTTTTTATTTTTATAATAAATCCTGGTTGTAGTTGAAAATCACCCACATAAGTTTTTAATACATTTTGATCAACTGCAATAGATTCTTTGCCTTGTGTTTCTTTCTCTTCTTTTTTTGATTCTTCGTTTTTGATCTTGCCTTTTAGATAAATATCTACCACTTCATGAGCTAATTTACCTGGATTAAACTCAGCTGAATTACTAAATACGGCTACCGCAAAATTCTCATCTGGGAAACGAGTTAAAAAAGAGCGATAACCTGCGTCTGCGCCACCGTGTTGAATTTCTTTCAATCCTTTATATTCACCAACAAATTGGCCTAGAGCTCCACCAAACTTTTTACCATTGTTAAGCGTTGCGGGAGTGTTCATTTTATTAAAAATAGCAGCGTCCCCAACTTTAATATCGTTAAAGTTCATAGCCCATAGACTTAAATCTTCAACAGTGGTGAAAAGACTAGTTGCCCCAACATTTGCGTAGTTCAAAACACTTTTTTTAATTACGCCTGAATCTGATTTATAGGAGTAGGACCGGTTCTTTACAATTTTCTCATGATCATCATAAAAGAGCGTGTTGTTCATATTTAAAGGATCAAAAATGTTCTTTTTGGTAAACTCTGCAAATGACATGTCTGAAATTCTAGCAACCACTTCGGCCAAAAGCGTAAATCCGGTATTGCAATAAGCATATTCATCGCCAGGATCGAAGTTTAGCTCCTTTTGCTTGCTCACAAGTTTTAAAACGTGTTCTTTGGTAATAACATCATCAAATCGCCAACCGGCCAACGATAACAAATTCCATTGATCTCTTAACCCGCTTGTGTGGGAAGCCAAATGTTTTAAAGTAATTGTTTTTCCAAAGTCTGGCACTTCGGGAATATATTTTCTGATGTCATCATCTAAACTTAGCTTACCTTGTTTCTCTAATAATAAAATGGAAAAAACGGTGAACTGTTTTGAGACCGAGGCAATATGAAATATGGAAGATGAAGTTATTGGGATATCGTATTCCAAATTAGAGATGCCATAGCCTTTTTTGTATACAATTGATCCATCTTTAACTATTGCAACCGCCGCCCCAGGAGTGTTCTCGGTATCCCAAGCGGTAAAAAGCTCATCTACTTGTTCGTTTGGGGTAACCGCCATAGGTTTTATACTTTGGACGAATAACTGGTAGTTGCCAATCTTATCCTTTAGGTCGATTGACTCAACTTCAATTAGGTATTCACCTTCTTTATCCGATATTATTTTGAACAATTCGTAGCCATTTCTCCAATTAGGACTATCGAACATTTCTAATTTTTCGGCGTTGGTATTGTAGGTGGTGACCTTTATATCAATACCTTCTTGCATTAACTTGAAAAAGGCAAATTGCTCTTTCTTTAAGTTAATCTTGTATTGATGTTTTTCATTAGAAGTAATTTCCGACGTTAAAATTTGGTTTTGTACTAGTTCTCCTTTTACAACCTGGGCCTTTACTGTATTTATGGGGGCGGATAATAGTAGAACTACGATTAACTTAATGATTGTTTTGTTCATATTGATGCATTTAGCGTACACATAGGGGGGCTTGTGTAGGGTTCGTTATTGACGCATTAAAATGTAAATATACGCCTCACCTAAAGGTAATGGATTGCATTGGATTCTAACTAAAGAATTCTAACACAATTACTTACGCACAAGACCGCTGTTTAAATTATAAACTAGAAATTAAATGATAGCCCGGTTACAAATCGACCTACAGAAATACATAAGTACGAAATAAAAGTTTCCATAAAATCGGATATTAGTGCAAATCCCAATTATCATTTCTTCATCCAAAGAGGCGCGCCATCTTCCCATTTATTATGGGTTAGTCTAAATTTCTCGCCATCGGCAAGTCTTATCGCGGTAATTTCACCATACATTTGGGGACTAAATATGAAGGGTTGAACTAAGGGTTGTTCATCATTAATGCCAAATTCTTCAGATGTATATATCAGCCACTCTCCATCTGGTGAGAAATGTGGGTGTCCTTCCTGACCTTCATAAGTGGTTAGCTGTTTGGGTTTTCCCCAACCGCCATCTTCACGTTCTGTTATAAATATATCCATTGTTTTTACCACACCATCTTTCTCTATACCAGTAACATCGGAACAATAAGCAATCTTATTCCCGTCATAGGAGATAACGGGAAAGGCTTCTTTGTCCGGACTATTGGTAATATTGGATGTAGTGCCATTTTCTTCTACATAAATATCCATGTTGCCCGTTCTGCCGCTTCTAAAGACCATTACTTTATTGTCTTTGGAATAATCTGCAAATCCTGTATTACTCTCTAAATTGGTCACACGTTCTAATATTTTGTCTTCAAAACTATAGCGATACACACATCCTTTGGCTTGTGGGCTTCTTCTAAAGCCACCCACTGAAAATTGAAGGTATTTACCGTCGGGAGTAACTTTAGTGTCGATAATATTGGAAAACTGAGGGTTAAAATCACTATCCGGTCGAAATTCAAACAAATGTTCAATGTCATTGGTAGTATAGTCTACTGCATAAAAGTTTTTTTCCGTATTAAAAAATGAGGATAAGAACAATCCGGCATACAATACAACCAATGCATAAGGAATAAACATAAGTGCATAAAGTTTATATAAAGCGGCTATTGGGTTTTCCGACTTTTTTCTTTTTTTGAAAAGTAAATAGAAGAAAAATCCTAATAAAAAAAGGACGACAGCAACTCCAATCCAAAAACGTTTTAGCACATCTAACGGCATTGCTTGCACAAACAATTGGTCATCAGTTGTCTTAATGAAAAAAAGTGCAAATATTACGGCTAGCACCGAAAAAATGAGATGTTTCCAAAAGGCAATGGTCTTTCTTTTTTTAATGCTTTTAAAAATACCCAGCACCAACCAAATAAGTGCTAGCAAGGGAATAAGCAATACTATATAAGCCATGGGAGCAATGCCGTCCTGAAAACTATTTGCATCCGATACTCCATAGACAATCTTTCCATCTGGTGTTGCAGGCGCAGCAAAAGAGCGTCTAACTCCATAGAGCAAGAGTGTTTTGGTTGGTAAATCGGTTATAATTTCCGGACCGTTTTTTACTAATAAATCACCATAAAAGTCATTTAGGTTTGTAGGTTGTGGTTTTGGTGATTCACCACCATGATATACAATTATTCCAGAATCATGGTAGTCCACGTTCAACATATTCATTGGTTGTACCAAGGTTGAGTCTATTTCTCGGGTTTTTGGGTTCATTTTGAGGACTGAAAATCCGTTTGGCCCATCTATAAAACCAGTAAATAAAATTTCACCATCTGGCTTTTGAAGAGGTGATATACAAGAATAATTATCAGGAGAAATCTGCTCGGCATTTTCCCCGGTTTTGGACATTTTGAAAAGCTTATGGTTTTCATTTCTTTTTGCAGAATAATAAATAATCTCTTGGTCATCTTTAGTCCATACAGGACTACCCTCCCAATTTTCGGAATTGGATAATCTTTGAGCTTCACCACCATTTGAATTCATCACATAAATATCACCAGTACGTTGCAGGGCAAATACCAATCTTGGTTTTAGAGGAACTGTTGGGTGAGCCCGGTCACTAGAGAAAGCAATACTCTTGCCGTCATTTGAAAACTTAGGCCTAAAATCTCCCCCTTTATTATTTGTCAGGTTTATGGCATCCTTAATTGTCAAAGTGTCCAAAGGCTTAAACGGAAGTTTATAAATATCTGAGTTTCCGTCATGCGTTGATACAAAAACCATAGTTTCGCCATCTGGAGAAAAGTCTACTTGATCTTGCATTGAATTACTAGAGATCAAAAGTCTGGGAAGGGAATCGCCATGTATACTTTTTACATAAAGCTGTGGGCGACCATTGCGCTCAGAAGTAAATACCACCCATTTACCATCTGGAGAAATTTTTGCGTCATAATCTAAACTTTTATGTTGTGTGAATTTTGAAAAAGTATTTCCATTATCATCGGATAAATAAATATCCCACCCCTCTGGTCTAAAGGAAGAATAGAAAATCTTTTCTTGAGCTTGGGCAAGACCTCCAAATAGTATTAAAAAGACCAGTACAATGGTTGATTTCTGCATATGATAAAATTCTTTTTGATAAACGCCTTATCCTTGAGCCACAGCTTTGCCCTCTTGAACCAAGTGGCATTTCCTTTAGAAACTAGTAAACAGAACTAACAAAACACTTGGTCGCCTAAACTTAAAAAAAGAAGCAATTTAAAGGCTCATACACTATTTTTAACCATATGAAAAAGATATGGCAATGGCCAAAATTACAATTATACATGCCATTACTACAATATCTATGGTTTTGTAATGTTTTTTAAAATCACTTGATCGTTTTGATTTTTCACTCATATATTTAAATATCAGTTTTAGATATTATGTGAGGTCCAATAAAACTAAAGAATATATATATAATTATGCAGTAGATACTGTGTATACGGCAAGGTTTTGTGTATGAATATCAGTAAAACAGCTGTTATTGATAAAGTGCCAATGCCAAATCAAGTAAATTGTTAATGGTGCCAATTGGCAAATCTATAGTTGGATCTACTTTAAATATTTTCATTCGGGAACGTGTGCCGGATTCTAAATCGGGATGTTCTAAAAGCTTACCTTCTACAAATAGAATGTAAGGTTTTAGAGATTTTTTATCCGTCCATAAATAGCAAAAAGTTTTTTTGCCATAACAAAAACAAGGCATACCATATTTTCTTGTTTCTGTAATAGATGCATTTTTCTTTAAGATAAGCTTGCGCAAGGCCAATAGACACCCTCTGTTGGGTTCTTCCTTACCTAAGTAAAATGCTTCTAATTCAGAAATCATACCAATCGGAATATTTTGTGATGATTAATGTTTATCAGATTAAAGATATTTCACCAAACAAGATACACAATATTGAATAGGAATTTAAAGTAAGCAGAGAAGTAAAGGAATCTGTAACAAATGCAGGTTAATTGATACTAATTATTAGTGTGCAATTTTGTACATTGAAACATTAACCAAAAAACAAAAAATTATGGGCAGCTTTATTTGGATTCCGATTGTTATCTTCCTTTTTCTATTAATCTTATCGTTTGTTTTTATTGTAAAACAACAAACTGCAGCTATTATTGAAACCTTTGGTAGGTTCAGTAGTATTAGGCAGTCTGGCTTACAGTTTAAAATTCCTTTTATTCAACGTATAGCAGGAAGGCTAAGTTTAAAAATTCAACAGTTAGATGTAATTATAGAAACTAAGACTTTAGATGATGTTTTTGTTCGCTTAAAAGTTTCTGTACAGTATAAGGTTATTAAAGACAAAGTATATGATGCTTTCTATAAGCTGGATTATCCTCACGACCAAATCACATCTTATGTTTTTGATGTGGTACGTGCCGAAGTACCAAAAATGAAATTGGATGATGTTTTTGTAAAGAAAGATGACATTGCTCTTGCGGTAAAGGCAGAACTAAATGATGCCATGCTTGATTATGGGTTTGATATTATTAAAACTTTAGTTACCGATATCGACCCTGATGCCCAGGTGAAAGCGGCCATGAACCGTATTAACGCCTCTGAACGCGAAAAAATAGCTGCACAGTTTGAGGGTGATGCAGCCCGTATTTTAATAGTGGAGAAGGCAAAGGCCGAAGCGGAAAGCAAACGCTTACAGGGGCAAGGTATAGCTGATCAGCGGAGGGAAATTGCACGTGGTTTGGAAGAGTCTGTTGAGGTGTTGAATAAGGTGGGAATCAATTCACAAGAGGCATCCGCATTGATTGTGGTGACACAACATTACGACACCTTACAAAGTATAGGGGAAGAAACCAACACCAATCTTATTCTTTTACCAAATTCACCACAAGCGGGCAGTGATATGCTTAACAATATGGTTGCTTCTTTTACTGCAAGTAACATGATCGGTGAGCAAATGAAAAAGACGAACCCTAATAAAGGGGAATCTAAAAAATAGAACGCTAAAAGTAGAATTGAAATCGGCCCAAAACAACAATAAGATGTTTTGGGCCGATTTTTTTAATGCTTACTTCTTTTCCTGAATCTTGGCCCAAGAATCACGCAACCCTACCGTTCTATTGAAAACCAATTTGTCAGCTGTTGTGTCAGGGTCTACACAGAAATATCCTATGCGTTGAAACTGAAAACGTTCCTCAGGCTTGGCATCTTCCAAACTTGGTTCTACATAACCTGTAATGACCTCTAGAGAGTTTGGATTAATGAACTCCATAAAATCCTTCTCCTTGTGTGTATCTGGACTTTCATCCAAGAATAAGCGGTCATACAAACGTATTTCTGCGGGTATAGCATGTTGAATAGAAACCCAATGTAATGTGCCCTTTACTCTTCGCAAGCTTTCTGGGGTACCACTACCACTTTTACTTTTAGGGTCATAAGTACATTGTACTTCTGTAATATTTCCATCGGTATCTTTTGTACAGCTTTCAGCTTTAATGATATAGCCGTTTTTAAGTCGTACTTCTCCACTTAATTTTAAACGGAAGAATTTTTTATTGGCCTGTTCCCTAAAATCCGCTTTCTCAATGTATAGCTCTCGAGAAAATGGCACTTGTCTGCTGCCCATGGATTCATCTTCAGGACTATTTTCGGCCTCTAGCCACTCTTCCTCTCCTTCTGGATAATTGGTAATGACCAGTTTTAAGGGGTCCAAAACACCCATTACCCTAGGCGTAATTTTATTTAGATGTTCGCGCACATGAAATTCCAACAAGGAGACATCAATTAGGTTGTCTCTTTTGGCAATACCGATAGTCTCCGCGAAATTACGGATAGATTCTGGCGTATACCCTCTTCTTCGTAATCCCGAAATGGTAGGCATTCGTGGGTCATCCCATCCATTGACTACTTTTTGTTCAACCAACTGTGCCAACTTACGCTTACTTACGACGGTATGGCTTAAATTTCTTCTGGCAAATTCTCGCTGTTTGGGTCTAGTCTTGTTTTCATCATACACCTGGTCTAAAAACCAATTGTACAATTCACGGTGCATAGCAAATTCCAGGGTACAAAAGGAATGGGAGACCTGTTCTATGTAATCGCTTTCACCATGTGTCCAATCGTACATAGGATAAATACACCAATCGGTATTGGTTCTGTGATGTGCTTTATGAAGAATACGGTACATAATAGGGTCTCGCATCAACATATTAGATGAAGACATATCTATTTTAGCACGTAAGACATGACTACCTTCTTCAAATTCACCATTCTTCATGGCTTCAAAAAGCGCTAAATTTTCTTCAACAGACCTGTCTCTATATGGACTTGCTACACCTGGTTCTGTTGGTGTGCCTTTTTGTTTGGCCATCTCTTCGGATGACTGATTGTCTACATAAGCCT
>CBFIGW010000002.1:0-57289 GCA_965662155.1 Maribacter sp.
GAGGAAATTAATATTGCTTCAGGTCAAAAAGCTGTAATTGTAACAGATGTTGGACAGCATCAGATGATAGGTTGTAGGTATGCCAAGTTCAAAGAATCTAAAAGTAATATTACTTCTGGAGGCTTAGGAACTATGGGCTTTGCCTTGCCTGCCGCAATTGGTGCCAAAATGGGTGCTATGGATAGGGAAGTGGTAGCTATTATTGGTGATGGTGGTTATCAAATGACCATTCAGGAATTAGGAGTCATTTTTCAGCATAATGTTCCTGTAAAAATAGTGGTCCTTAATAATGATCATTTGGGAATGGTACGCCAATGGCAAGAGTTGTTTTTTGATCGTCGTTATGCATCAACGGTTATGACCAATCCAGATTTTGTTAAGATAGCGGAGGGTTATCATATAGAAGCAAAACGTGTTAGTGAACGAAAGGATTTAAAAGCGACCATTAAAGAAATGATGAAATCTAAAAATCCTTACTTTTTGGAAGTAAAGGTTGAAAAAGAGGATAATGTGTTTCCAATGATTCCTTCTGGTTCATCAGTTTCTGAAATAAGGTTAAAATAGGCTATGCAAGACGCTAATTTTAAGGACATTCCTAAAATTCACAGTGAAATTCAACGTAAATCCGATGAAATTGGATTTACAATGCCTTCCGATTTATACATTGGGTCTTTACTTAAAACTTTGATTAGCTCAAAAAAACATGCAAATATTCTTGAATTGGGAACCGGTATTGGATTAAGCCTTTCTTGGATGATAGATGGTTTGGATGCCCATTCTACACTAATTACTTTAGATAATGACCCTGAACTAGTTGAAATAGCAAAATCGTATTTTGGCGAAGATGATAGGTTGGTCATAGTATGTGAAGATGGTGCGGAATGGATTTTAAACTATGAAGGCGACAAATTTGATTTAATCTTTGCGGATGCCTGGCCTGGTAAATATAGCCAAATTGACGAAGTTTTGGATTTGGTAAAAGTTGGCGGTTATTATGTTATAGACGATATGACCAGCCAGCCAAATTGGCCAGAAGGCCATGAGGAAAATGTGAATAGGTTGTTAGAATACCTGGAAAAAAGGGAAGACTTTAGTTTAACAAAGATGAACTGGTCAACCGGTGTTGTAATAGCTGTGAAAAAATAGTAAAATAGGTGCTCTAGCGCAGTAGAGTTGGTTAATGTAATGTAGATATTTACTGTGTTTGGATATTTATAGCATATTAAATGAATTATGGAAAAAGAATGGTTCACTATTTCGGTCTATTCGGAAAATAATGTAGGGTTATTGAATAGAATTTCCGGAATATTTTTAAAGAGGCATATTAATATTGAAAGTTTAAACGTATCAAAGTCTGAAATTGATAATGTTTCCAAGTTTACTATAGTGGTTCATACAACTGATAAATGGGTCAACAATATAGTGGGTCAGATTGAAAAACAGATAGAGGTTATCAAGGCATTTTACCATACAGATGATGAAACCATATATCAAGAATCCGCTTTGTTTAAAATAGCTTCAGACCTTTTGTTTGATGAAAGACAAATACAGAATATAATTAAGGACAGTAATTCTCAAATTGTTACTGTTGCAAGGGAGTTTTTTGTGCTTGCAAAAAGTGGTAGACGTAATGAAATTGATGAAATGCATGAACAGTTAAAACCTTATGGAATTATGCAATTTGTGCGTTCTGGACGTATTTCTGTTACCAAAGATGAAATGAAAATTTCATCCTTATTGAAAGAATTTCAACATATTTAATATAATCAATACTAATAACAAATTTCCCTAAGAGGGAAGAACACTTAAAAAATTATCAAATGGCAAATTATTTTAATACACTATCATTACGTGATAAATTAACGCAATTGGGAAAATGTAGATTCATGGAGTCTTCTGAATTCGCTGATGGTGTAACTGCCTTAAAAGGAAAAAAAATAGTAATAGTAGGTTGTGGTGCGCAAGGTTTAAACCAAGGTTTAAATATGCGTGACTCTGGATTGGATATAGCATACACATTACGTGAGGCAGCAATCAAGGAAAAAAGGCAATCGTTCATGAATGCATCTGAGAATGGATTTACTGTAGGAACATATGAAGAATTAATACCTAGTGCAGACTTGGTAATTAACCTTACACCGGATAAGCAGCATACCGCTGTGGTAGGTGCGGTAATGCCTTTGATGAAAAAAGGTGCAACCTTATCCTATTCTCACGGCTTCAATATTGTTGAGGAAGGAACACAGGTTAGAAAGGATCTTACCGTAATAATGGTAGCTCCAAAAAGTCCAGGATCTGAAGTAAGGGAAGAGTTTAAAAGAGGTTTTGGTGTGCCAACACTAATTGCGGTACACCCAGAAAATGATCCAGAAGGTAAGGGATTGGCACAAGCTAAAGCATATGCAGCCGGAACAGGCGGGCATAAAGCCGGTGTTTTAGAATCATCTTTTGTAGCTGAAGTAAAATCTGATTTAATGGGCGAACAAACCATTCTATGTGGTTTGTTACAAACCGGTTCCATTTTATGTTTCGATAAAATGGTAGAAAAAGGAATTGAACCAGGATATGCTTCAAAATTGATTCAATACGGTTGGGAAACCATTACCGAGGGTATGAAATATGGTGGTATTACCAACATGATGGACCGTTTGTCCAATCCAGCTAAAATTAAGGCCTTTGACTTATCGGAAGAATTAAAAGACATTATGCGTCCTTTGTTCCAAAAGCATATGGATGATATCATGACAGGACATTTTTCTAAAACCATGATGGAAGATTGGGCCAATGATGATAAAAACTTGTTGACATGGCGTGCGGCTACCGGAGAAACTAATTTTGAAAAAACTCCTGCCGGTGATGATGAGATTTCCGAACAGGAATTTTATGATAATGGTGTACTTATGATCGCAATGGTACGTGCTGGTGTAGAATTGGCTTTTGAAGCTATGACAGAGTCTGGTATTATAGGAGAATCAGCATACTACGAATCTTTACACGAAACACCTTTAATTGCAAATACTATTGCAAGGAAGAAATTGTTTGAAATGAACCGTGTAATTTCTGATACGGCAGAATATGGTTGTTATTTATTTGACCATGCCTGTAAACCATTATTGGCAGATTTCATGAAGAAGGTAGATGTGGACATAATTGGCAAACATTATGGTGCAGATGCAGATAATGGTGTGGATAACGCTAAATTAATAGAGGTAAATAAAGCCCTTAGAAATCACCCAGTAGAAATAGTAGGTACCAGGTTAAGGGAATCTATGACCGCTATGAAGCCAATTGTTTAATATAGATTGGTTTTTTAAATATCCTGGATAAGTAAGTGTAAGCAAATGAAATGAGCTATTTTCCACAAATAGGGGATATAAAAAAAGCGGCGTTGATCATCCGAGAAGTAGCGGATGAAACGCCGCTTTCACATAGCATTCGGTTATCAAAAGCATATGGTGCAAATATTTTCTTAAAAAGAGAGGATTTACAGCGCGTACGTTCCTATAAAATACGCGGAGCCTATAACAAAATAAGTTCTTTAACAAGTGATGAAAGAAAAAAAGGGGTCGTTTGTGCTAGCGCAGGCAATCATGCCCAAGGTGTTGCTTTCGCTTGTAATCATTTAGGTATAGAGGCTACTATTTTTATGCCGGCAGTTACGCCAAAGCAAAAAGTAGAACAAACTAGGATGTTTGGCGAAGAATGGGTTACTGTGGTCCTAGAAGGTGATACTTTTGATGATTCCTATAAAGCTGCTAATGAGTATTGTAATAAAGAACAAAAGTCATTTATACACCCTTTTGATGACCCTAAAGTAATTGAAGGCCAAGCAACTGTGGGTTTAGAGATGTTAGGTCAGGTTCAAGAACCAATAGATTATATATTTGTCGCTATAGGTGGTGGTGGATTAGCCTCTGGGTTAATAAGCGTTTACAAAACACTTTCACCTAAAACCAAAATAATTGGTGTTGAACCCAATGGAGCGCCTTCGATGAAAATTTCTATTGATAATAACAAGAATACTACCTTAAAGAAATTAGACAAGTTTATTGATGGTGCAGCTGTAAAAAGGGTAGGGGACCTTACTTTTGAAATATGTAAAGACAATCTTTACAAAATGGTAACAGTGCCAGAAGGTAAAGTTTGTCAGAGTATATTAGATTTATACAATAGGGATGCCATTGTTGTTGAGCCTGCAGGTGCCTTAAGTATATCTGCATTAGATTTGTTTAAAGAAGAAATCAAAGGTAAAAATGTAGTTTGTATTGTAAGCGGTAGTAATAATGATATTACAAGAACCGCAGAAATAAAGGAAAGGGCATTATTATATGGAAATTTAAAACACTACTTTATCGTGAGGTTTCCACAACGTCCCGGGGCTTTAAAACAATTTGTAGCAGAAATATTAGGCATAAATGATGATATCACCCATTTTGAATATTCTAAAAAGTCCAGCAAGGAAAATGCCCCGGCCATTGTTGGTATAGAATTAAAAAATCCATCTGATCTAGAACCTTTAATTAATAGAATGAAAGCCAATAATTTTTATGGCGACTATTTAAATAACAAACCAGATTTATTTCAATATTTGGTATAATCGAATTAATATGAGCAAGAGCAATACGATACCTGAAGTTTTTAAAATTAATGATCAAATACATCAAAAGGAATATTTGATAAATGGGGAGCTAAAAAAATGGCATGGTGAAACCACCGATGTCTATTCTACAATCTCATCTACAGAGGAATACAAGCCAACTAAACTAGGAAGTATTCCAAATTTACAGGAAAAGGAAGCTTTGGATGCCTTGGATGCTGCATTGGTGGCATATGACAAGGGTAAAGGGGTTTGGCCAACCATGCATGTAAAGGATCGTATAGAATGTATGGAAGTTTTTGTTCAGAAAATGAAAACCAAACGAGAAGTTGTTGTAAAACTACTAATGTGGGAAATTGGAAAATCCTTACCTGATTCGGAAAAGGAATTTGACCGTACGGTAGAGTATATAGAAGATACCATAGAAGATTATAAGCAATTGGATAGGGATGCTGCAAAGTTCCAAAAATATGATGGTGTTTATGCACATGTGAAAAGAGGACCTTTGGGAGTTGTTTTATGTTTGGGTCCCTATAATTATCCTTTGAATGAAACATTTGCTTTGTTGATTCCTGCAATAATCATGGGGAACACTACGATATTTAAGCCAGCAAAACATGGGGTTTTGTTGATAACACCACTTCTTGAAGCATTTCAAACAAGCTTTCCAAAAGGTGTTGTTAACGTTATTTTTGGTCGTGGAAGAACCGTTGCTGCGCCAATTATGCAAACTGGTAAGGTTGACGTACTGGCTTTAATAGGAAATAGTAAGTCTGCCAACGCTTTACAGGAACAACATCCTAAAAGTAATAGACTACGTTTGGTATTGGGATTAGAGGCTAAAAACCCGGCTATTATTTTACCTGATGCCGATATGGATTTAACCATAAATGAAACCTTGGCCGGAACCTTGTCTTTTAATGGTCAGCGTTGTACCGCTTTAAAAGTGGTATATGTACATGAGAATGTTAGGGAACAATTTAATAGCAGATTCGCTGAGGCTGTAGATGCTTTAAGATTTGGAAATCCATGGGTTGATGGAGTTAAATTGACGCCATTGCCAGAACCGGACAAACCAGCATATATACAAGAATTAATAGATGATGCTTTGGCCAAAGGTGCTAAAATATTGAATAAAAAAGGAGGCAAACATTATGATAACTATATTTGGCCGGCAGTGCTATATCCAGTAACAAAGGATATGCGCGTGTATCAAGAGGAACAATTTGGGCCTATTATCCCTATAGTGCCTTTTACAGATATTGAAGAGCCATTAGATGATATGGCAGAAAGCAATTACGGGCAGCAAGTAAGTCTTTTCGGAAAAGATGTTTATGCCTTGTCACCATTAATAGATACTTTAGTGAATTTGGTTTGCCGTGTTAACCTTAATAGTTCTTGTCAACGTGGACCAGATGTATATCCTTTTACAGGAAGAAAAGATTCTGCACAGGCAACATTAAGTGTGCATGATGCATTACGTTCTTTTTCTATAAGGACATTTGTAGCTTTTAAGGACAATGAGTTGAATACAGAGATAATTCAGCAATTGTTAGAAGCCAAACTTTCCAATTTTGTAAGTACAGATTATATTTTATAGTTAGTATTTAGAAAATATAAATAAACACCAAAGCTATATGTTCTGGTGTTTTTTAATAAAAAACTATATTATTTTACCGTAATTGGATTATGTATTTCTATATAAGGGTAAAATAGCATATATATTGGATAATTACGTATCAAATTAAACTTCAAATCCATTCTAACTTTGCGGAAAATTATTTAGTGTTATCAAGTATAGATAACACTAAATAGAAAATTGTAGGTTATGAAAGCAAATTCATCTCATAAGAAAGCATTACTAGCCCTAGCTATAGGAGGCTTTGGTATAGGATTAACGGAGTTTGTAATAATGGGAATTTTAACTGATGTTGCAAATGCATTGGAAATTACCATTCCACAAGCTGGACATTTTATTGCGGCTTATGCTCTTGGTGTTGTTGTTGGTGCACCTTTGCTAACAAGCTTTGGCTCGAAACTAGCTCCTAAAAAGATGTTGTTTCTTTTAATGGTCTGGTTTACAGTGTTCAATGTTCTTTCTGGATTGGCAACAGGTTATACAGGATTATTGTTATTGAGATTTCTTTCTGGTGTACCTCATGGCGCATTCTTCGGTATTGGTGCGGTCATAGCAATGAAATTAGCTAGAGAAGGAAAATCTGCGCAAGCCATTTCCATAATGTTTTCAGGATTAACTATTGCTAATGTTATTGGAGTTCCTTTTGGTACATATATTGGGCAACAATTTAGTTGGAGTGCTTCATTTTATATGGTGGGCGTGGTAGGTTTATTAACATTAACTGCTATTAGATTTTGGATGCCGGATATTAAAACATCAAATGATAAAAAACAAGTAGATGTTTTAAAAGGTCTTCAGAATAAAGAGTTATGGGCACTTATTGCGCTTACAACTATTGGTACTGGTGGTTTCTTTGCTTGGTATAGCTATATTTCACCTTTGGTTACGGAAGTTGCAGGACTAGCTGATAGTTTTGTTGGTTACGCTATGATGCTTGCGGGATTAGGTATGGTTGCTGGAAATTTTATTGGAGCTAAAATGGCGAATGTATTTTCACCACTTAAAGCGGTGATCATAAGTCTTGCTATAATGACCATGATTCTTGTTATAAATATGTTTCTAGCCTCGAATCCATTTTCTTTAATAGTTTTGACATTTGTAATAGGCGCAATTTCCTTTACGGTAGCCACACCCATACAAATGGCAATTATCAATACGTCTAAAGGTTCTGAAATGTTAGGCTCCTCAATGAACCAAAGTGCATTTAATATGGGGAATGCTTCAGGTGCCTATTTGGCCGGTTTGCCTATGGCTTTTGGTTATGGTATTATATATTCTAGTTTAGTTGGTGCCGCTTTGGCACTTTCAGGAGTATTTATCGCAATTGCCATATATATGGTAAGAAAAATAAAGGCGGAAAGATATAGAAAAATGGTAATGAACTGGTAAGTATTATCAATTGGTTCTAGTTAAAGAATAAAAGAACTCAGATAACGAGTTCTTTTGTTTTTTTGTGAAGACTTAGTTTTGGTTTTTAATCCATTTAGGTTTTGACTATTTGTTAAAATGCATTTCATCGATAATTTTAGTTAAACTTGAGCGTTGTAGTGGTACCTAAATCTTTTAAACCGTGCATTACTTTAAATTCCCCAAGGGAACCTTTCTTCTTATAATTATTATAACGCTACTGGCTATTTCTTCTGTTCATCCAGGTAATAAGAAGATGATTACTCCCAAAAAACCTGTTAAGAAGTCATTGGCGGATGTTCGAGAGCAGCGTTTATATAACTTTCACAAAAAGATGTTATCAGATGCATTACAAACTTATTTTGAAAATGCAATAAAAAATGGTGATATACTTGGAGCGGGAGTAAGTATAACTAAGGGAGATTCTATTTTAATTGCAGACGGATTTGGAAAACGTACTTTTGGAAAAGATGAAGCGGTAGATGGGGGAACTATTTTTAGATTAGGCTCCTTATCTAAAGGATTTACGGGGGTTTTAGCAGCAAATTTAAAAAGTGAAGGTAAAATTGATTGGGATGATGATTTAGTTGATTACATACCTGAATTTAAATTAGGAAATAAAGGTATTAAAGCATCCGTTAAAATTTCCCACATTTTATCACACACCTCCGGAATACCTTATCACAGCTATACCAATTTGGTAGAGGCAGGTTTGCCTATGTCTAAAATAGCCAAGTCATTTACTGATGTACAACCCATAAGCGAACCTGGTATGCAATATAGTTATCAAAATGCAATGTTTGCGCTTAGCCAAGAAGTAATGCTTAAAGCAACAGGTCAAAATATTCAAGAATTATTAGCGAATAGAATTTTTAAGCCTTTAGGAATGTCAAACGTTTCTACGGACTATAATTCATTATTAGAATTCGATAATATTGCAAGTCCACACCGTAAAATTAGAAACGGTTGGCGCGAAATTCGTTTAACCGATAGGTATGATAATGCGGTAGCCGCTGGCGGTATCAATGCAAGTTCAATGGATATGGCCAAGTGGATGCGTTTTTTGTTAGGGCACAATCCAAATGTAATGTCACCTATCGCCATCCAAGAAGTTTTTAATCCATTTATCACTTTTAAGAACAAGAATAAATATTATCAAAAATGGCCTGGTCACGTAGCATCATCTTATGGTTACGGTTGGCGAATTCATTCGTTTAATAATGAAAAAACAGGGGAATTGGAAACGATGTGGCATCACGGTGGGAGTGTCAATAATTATAGAAATGAAATTGCCCTTTTTCCTGAAAGTGATTTAGGAATTTGTGTGTTGATCAACAGTAATTCAAAATTGGCTAGAAATGTAATTCCAGATTTAAGCGCTATCGTTAAAGGGGTGTATGACCAACAACCGGCTACACTAGCAACATTGTAAAGATGTTTTTGAAATTTTATGTATCGTAGAGAAATTAAAATTCAAATAAAAAAACACCCTTCTAGTATTGCAAGAAGGGTGTTTTCTTTTAATCGGTAATCTTATATATTCTTTGCCAACCAATCTCCGACTTCACTAGTCTTGTAAGATTTACCACCTTCTGAAAGGTCTTCGGTTACTACACCTTCGTATAATGATTTATTGACTACCCTTCTTATTTCTTCAGCTTCTTCATTTAGGTCAAAATCCTCAAAAAGCATTGCTGCGGATAAAACTGTCGCCAATGGGTTGGCAATATCCTTTCCAGCTGCTTGTGGGTAAGAACCGTGTATTGGTTCATACAAAGATACTTTGCTACCAACAGAAGATGATGGCATTAATCCCATAGATCCAGCAATAACGGATGCTTCATCGGTTAGGATATCCCCAAACAAATTAGCGGTTATCATAACATCATAGGAGCTTGGCCATTGTACTAATCGCATCGCAACTGCATCAATAAATTCATAGGTAACCTCTACTTCTGGATAGTCTTTTTCCAACGCCTGTACTGTTTCCCTCCAAAGTCTTGATGACTCTAATACATTGGCTTTATCAACACAACATAGTCTCTTAGAGCGTTTCATTGCCATGTCAAAACCTTTGCGTGCCAAACGCTCTATTTCAAAACGTTGGTACGTCATGGTGTCAAAAGCTGTATTGCCATCATCTTTTCTTCCTCGTTCTCCAAAATAAACACCACCTGTTAGTTCACGTAGTATTATTAGGTCGGTGCCTTCTATACGTTCTCTTTTTAAGGGTGATTTATCTATTAAAGATGGGAAAGTAAATGTTGGCCTTACATTGGCAAACAATCCTAATTTTTGTCTCATCTTCAATAACCCTTGCTCTGGTCTAACTTTGGCAGAAGGATCATTATCAAATCTCGGGTGACCAATAGCACCGAATAAAACGGCATCTGCATTGGCACATATTTCATGGGTTTCGTCTGGGTAAGGCTCTCCAACAGCATCTATGGCCGCAGCACCAGTCAATGCAGGTTTCCAAGTGATATCATGGTTATACTTAGCAGCAATTGCATCGCATACTTTAACTGCTTGATTTATTACTTCTGGTCCAATACCGTCACCGGCTAAAAGGGCAATATCTAATTTCATTATATTGTTTTTCTCTTATTAAATTATATTCAACATCTTTTCCGTTGCCTTAATGGCAGAAACTGTTTGGTCCGAATCTAAACCTCGGGATGTAAATTCTTTACCATCTAACTCCCATGTAATAACGGTTTCACAGAGAGCATCTGATGTACTTCCTGGTGGTATTCTCACCGCATAATCCGATAATTTCGGCAATGTTTTTTTCTTAGCAATGTATACTTTTTTCAATGCATTCATAAAAGCATCATATTGCCCATCACCTTGTGCATGGGCCTCATATGTTTTACCATCAACTTCTACCGAAAGGGTAGTGGAAGGCATTAAGCCTTTGGCGTGCGTTAATACATATGATTTTACAAAAACCCTTTGTTTATTGGTAGCCGTATCTAAAACATCAGAAATAATAAAAGGTAAGTCATCTTTGGTAACTCTTTCTTTTTTATCTCCTAATTCTATAATTCTCGTGGTTACTTTTTTTAATTCCTCTTCGTTAAGCGTTAACCCAAGTTCTTGTAAATTTTTCTGGATATTTGCTTTACCCGACATTTTACCCAAGGCATATTTACGTTTTCTACCAAAACGTTCTGGCATGAGATCACTAAAATATAAATTCTTTTTACTGTCACCATCGGCATGTATACCGGCGGTTTGTGTAAAAACATTATCGCCAACAATGGGTTTGTTTGAGGGAATGGCTACACCTGTAAAAGCAGAAACCAGTTTACTGACTTTGTAAAGAGCCTTTTCACTAACATTAATGTTAACTTCTGGCAAAAAATCATTTATCACTGCAATGGCACTTGCCATAGGTGCATTACCGGCCCTTTCGCCCATTCCGTTGACAGTTAGGTGTAAGCCATGGCAACCTGCTTTTACGGCTTCCATGATATTGGCAACTCCTAAATCATAGTCATTATGGCCATGAAAATCAAAATGTAAATTGGGGAATTTTTGTACGATTTCTGAAATATATGCAAAGGTTTCAGTATGTGTTAAGACTCCCAAGGTATCCGGTAATAGAATTCTTTTTACATTTTGTGTAGAAAGGAATTCTAAAAACTCAAAAACATAAGACTTAGAATTACGCATACCGTTACTCCAATCTTCCAGGTAAATGTTATTGATGATACCTCTTTTGGTTGCTTCTTGGAATATAGCTGCAATTTCCTTAAAGTGTTTTGCAGGTGTTTTTTTTAACTGATGCTCTAAATGGTTCAAAGAACCTTTAGTTAACAAGTTTTGTGAAATGGCTCCCGCTTTCTGCATCCAATCTAACGATACACCACCATCTACGAAAGTCAATACCTCTACTTGTTCTAAATACCCTTCAGTTGCCGCCCATTCTGTAATTTTTTGTACCGCTTCTAATTCACCATCAGATACTCTGGCCGAAGCTACTTCTATACGATCAACATTAAGTTCTTCTAAAAGAAGCTTGGCAAGTGTTAACTTTTCAGATGCAGAAAATGAGACCCCAGAGGTTTGTTCCCCATCACGTAGGGTGGTGTCCATGATTTCCAACTTTCTTTTCATTATAGTGGCTTTAGTCTAGGAAATCTTAAAGTGGTGTGTTTTGGGCAAAATTTTCAATATCATTTTTAATATTCAACAGATAATCAATATCATCAAATCCGTTCAACATATTGTTTTTCTTGTAATCGTTGATGTCAAAAGATTCACTTTCACCTGTTGAAAGAAGGGTGATTTTTTGCTCTGGCAAACTAACTTCTAATTCCGTATTTGGGTCAACCTCAATGGCATCAAATATTTTTTGAAGGAAATCAGCACTTACCTGTACAGGTAAAACCCCAATATTTAAACAGTTTCCTCTAAAGATATCAGCAAAGAAGCTCGATACTACACATCTAAATCCATAATCATAAACTGCCCAAGCAGCATGTTCACGTGAAGAGCCAGAACCAAAGTTCTTACCCCCAACTAATATTTTACCTGTGTATTTAGAATCGTTTAGGACAAAATCTTCTTTAAGGGTGTTATCTTGATTGTATCTCCAATCTCTAAATAAATTATCGCCAAAACCTTTACGTTCCGTAGCTTTTAAGAAACGAGCAGGTATAATTTGATCGGTATCCACATTTTCTATTGGTAATGGTACCGCCGTTGATGTTAGTATGTTAAATTTATCGTATGCCATTTTTTCTTTTGTTATTCGTTGATAGTTGTACGTTGGTGGTACGCTAGTTTATAACCGTAATAAGTTATAATAAGCTAACGTTAACCGGCAACCAATTCTTCCATTAATTCCCTAGGATCTGTCACCTTGCCAGTAACAGCAGCTGCCGCGGCCACTAACGGACTGGCCAAAAGCGTTCTTGAACCAGGTCCTTGTCTACCTTCAAAGTTTCTGTTGGAAGTACTTACAGCTAGCTTTCCTGAAGGTATCTTATCATCGTTCATTGCCAAACAAGCAGAACAACCGGGTTCCCTAAGCTCAAAACCTGCTTCGGTAAGAATATCCAATATTCCTTCCTCTTTAATAGCATTTTCTACTTTATGGGATCCTGGAACTAACCAAGCGGTAACATTATCTGCTTTTTTTCTTCCTTTTACAATGGAAGCAAAAGCCCTAAAATCCTCTATTCGTCCATTAGTACAACTTCCTAAGAACACAAAGTCTATTGGTTTGCCCATCATACTTTCTCCTTCATTGAAATCCATATATTTCAATGATTTTTGATAGGTAGAGGCACCACCTTGTACAGCACTTGCCATTGGAATATCATTAGAAATTCCCATACCCATACCTGGATTTGTACCGTAGGTGATCATAGGTTCAATAAGCGAACCATCAAAAGTTAATTCTTTATCGAATATGGCGTCTTCATCGGTGTATAAAGTTTCCCAATATGCCATTGCCTTGTCCCAGTCAGCTCCAGTTGGTGTAAACTCACGACCTTTAATATATTCAAATGTTTTTTCGTCGGGAGCAATCATACCGCCACGGGCACCCATTTCAATACTTAGATTACATACGGTCATACGACCTTCCATACTCATATTCCTGAATATTTCACCCGCATATTCCACAAAATATCCTGTTGCGCCAGAAGTAGTTAATTGTGAGATAATGAACAAGGCAACGTCCTTAGGAGTAACACCTTTGCTCATTTTTCCATTAATATTAATGCGCATTCTCTTTGGTTTAGGCTGCATAATACATTGGGTAGCCAAAACCATTTCAACCTCAGAAGTACCAATACCAAAAGCAATAGCTCCAAAAGCACCATGTGTAGAGGTATGTGAGTCACCACAAACAATTGTTGCACCTGGTTGTGTAATACCATATTCTGGTCCTACAACGTGTACAATACCATTTTTTTCATGTCCTAATCCCCAATATGATATACCATGCTCATTGGCATTTTCCTCCAACATTCTTAACTGGTTGGCAGAAAGTGGATCTTCCACTGGTAAATGTTGGTTGATTGTTGGGGTATTATGGTCAGCCGTGGCAAAGGTTCTTTGATTGTATAATACCCCAATTCCCCTGTTTTTTAAGCCTAAAAAAGCAACTGGACTAGTTACCTCATGTACCATGTGTCTATCTATAAATAAGACATCAGGTCCGTCTTGTATTTTATGTACTACGTGTGAATCCCACACTTTGTCAAATAATGTTTTTGTTGCACTCATAATTCTTTCTAATCTAAGAATGTAAAATTATTAAAAACAAGGGTTGTGTGGAAATTAAGGTGTATCTAAATTACGACGTTCAACGACTATTAGGGAAAAAGTTAGGCGCTAACTTATGTAATTCCAAATATTTTTAAACTTCACCAATTGGGCATAAGTAAGACGAATTATACCGTTTTCGGGCTTTTCCAAATTAGGGTCATTTTTAAGTAGTTGACTTGCATAAAATCTTGCTGATTTTAATATAGTATTGTCTTTTACGATATCCGCTATTTTTAAATTCAACATACCACTTTGCTGAGTACCCATGATATCTCCAGGTCCCCTTAATTTTAGGTCTACTTCTGCTATTTCAAATCCATCGTTTGTACGTACCATCGTTTCCAATCTTGTTTTTGCTTCTGTGGATAGTTTGTGACTTGTCATTAATATACAAAAACTCTGATCGGCACCTCTTCCCACACGACCTCTAAGTTGGTGTAACTGTGATAGTCCAAAACGTTCCGCACTTTCAATAATCATTACGGAGGCATTAGGAACATTAACACCCACCTCTATAACGGTAGTGGCAACCATAATTTGAGTTTCGCCCTTAACAAATCTATCCATTTCATAATCCTTATCGGCTGGTTTCATTTGGCCGTGTACAATGGATATCTGATATTCGGGAGCCGGAAAATCACGGGCAATACTTTCATAGCCATCCATTAAATCTTTGTAGTCCAAGGCTTCAGATTCTTGAATAAGTGGATATACAATATATACTTGACGCCCTTTTTTAATTTCATCCCTAATAAATTGGAATACTTTTAATCTATTGGAATCATACCTGTGTACGGTTTTTATAGGTTTACGACCTGGTGGAAGCTCGTCTATAACCGAGATGTCCAAATCACCGTATAGGCTCATGGCCAAAGTACGTGGAATTGGAGTTGCCGTCATAACTAGTATATGGGGAGGAATTTCATTTTTATGCCAAATTTTAGCTCTTTGTGCCACACCAAACCTGTGTTGCTCATCAATAATACCCAAGCCAAGATTTTTAAATACAACCTTATCTTCAAGTATGGCATGTGTACCAATTAGTATATGTAATTCTCCACTTTCCAGTTGTTCATGAATAGGTTTTCTAACTGATTTTTTTACCGATCCCGTTAAAAGTTGACACGATATTCCAGTACCTATTAATAGTTCTGAAATTCCGGTGTAATGTTGATTTGCCAATATTTCGGTTGGGGCAATCAAGCATGCTTGGTAACCATTATCTATAGCCAACAACATAGTCATTACAGCAACAATGGTTTTACCGGAACCCACATCACCCTGCAGTAAACGATTCATCTGTGCATTACTGCCTAAATCTGACCGTATTTCTTTTATTACCCTTTTTTGGGCATCGGTAAGTTCAAACGGAAGTTTATTTGAGTAAAAATCATTAAAATGCTCCCCAACCTGATCAAAATTAAAACCTTTTATTCGCTGTTTATGAAGCATGTTTTTGGCGATCAGCTGTATTTGTAAATAGAACAATTCCTCAAATTTTAATCGGAACTGTGCTTTTGCCAGTAATTCTTGATTTTTTGGAAAATGAATATTTAACATCGCTTCAGAACGGCTAATTAATTTTAGCTCATACTTAATATTATCTGAAAGGGTTTCGGAAAATTGCCCTTTTATTTCGGTGAATAGTTGTTGTATTAATTTACTAATTACTTTATTGGTTATGCCTTTATTAGAAAGCTTTTCTGTTGATGGGTAAATTGGTTGCATGGCAATACGCAACCCTTCCTCATGGTCTTTTTGCAGTTCCATTTCTGGGTGCGGCATAGAAAACAGTCCGTTAAACCAATTGCATTTGCCAAAAATCACATAAGTGGTATTTAGTTTTAAATTTTCCCGTATCCACTTTTGGCCCCTAAACCAAACCAATTCGATTTCTCCGGTGCCATCAACGAACTTAGCAACCAAACGTTTGCCCCGTTTTTGTTCAACCGTTTTTATATGAACAATTTTCCCAATTATCTGTACATCGGCACTGCTCTTTTGTAATTGGTTAATTTTATAATATTGGGTTTTATCAATATAACGGTTGGGAAAAAGATTCAAAAGATCTTGATACACTTGTATTCCAAGCTCAGATTGCAAGGTTTCAGCCCTATTAGGGCCAACACCTTTTAAGTATGCAATAGGAGTTTGAAGAAAATTAGCGTTCATAGGACTAAAATAGGGTTTCAGTACAGTTGCGACAAACTAAAATATTAAATTTGGTCTACTATTTGGTTTAAAATTCCTATGAGTAAAATATTTGTCACGTTTATACTTTTTGTATCATTTTTTGCAATTGGACAGTATCAGGATAAGGTAGATTTCACACACGCCCAGGTTTTGATAAACCCAGTTATGGCTGATAAAAGTATATCGGGGAAAGTTTTTTACACTTTTGAAGTCTTGCAGGATATAGATTCTGTTTGGTTAGATGCTAAAAGTATGACGTTTGATAAAATCAGATTAAATCGAAAAAAAACTAAAACCATTTATGATAACCATAAGCTGATAGTAAAGAAGAAATTTAAAAAAGGAACAACACATCAACTCTTTGTAAACTATAAATGTAAGCCTAAACAGACCGTTTATTTTATTGGCTTAGAAGATAATGACCCAAATAATAATCAGGTTTGGACTCAAGGCCAAGGTAAATACACGAGCCATTGGCTACCAAGTTTTGATGATATGGAGGAGAAAGTGGAGTTTGATCTAAGCATTAATTTTAACGAATCCTATCAGGTAATTTCCAATGGAAAATTGAAGTCAAAATCAAATGTAGCATCCGATAAAATGAAGTGGACGTTTGATATGGAAAAGCCAATGAGCAGTTATTTGTTGGCCTTTGCCATAGGTAATTATGGAAAACAAGAGCTTACCTCCTCTAGTGGTGTACCTATAATAAATTATTATTATCCTAGCGATAGTACTAAAGTTGAACCGACTTACAGATTTACCAAGCAAATATTTGATTTTTTAGAAAAGGAGATAGGTGTACCTTACCCATGGCAAAACTATAAACAAGTTCCGGTACATGACTTTTTGTATGCCGGAATGGAAAACACCACAATGACCATTTTCTCTGATGGATTTATGATTGATTCCACAGCTTTTATCGATAAAAACTATGTTAATGTAAATGCTCATGAATTGGCGCACCAGTGGTTTGGCAACATGGTAACAGAAAAAGACGGTAACCATCATTGGCTACATGAAGGCTTTGCGACTTATTACGCATACTTAGCTGAAAAGGACATATTTGGAGATGACTATTTTTATTGGAAGTTGTTCAATACTGCAAAAGCATTGCATGCAACCGCTGAAGAAGAACAGGGGGAGAGTTTGCTAAATCCCAAAGCAAGTAGTCTTACATTTTATGAGAAAGGTGCTTGGGCATTGGTAATGCTTAAGAACGAGATAGGGGATACTAATTTTAAGCATGGTATTACGAATTATTTATGCAAATACAAGTTCAATAATGCTACGGTTTCGAATTTAATTACTGAAATGGAAGCGGCTAGTGGTAAAGGTTTAAGTGATTTTGTTAAACTATGGTTACAAGAAGAGAATTTTCCTTTAAGAGAAGCAAAAGAATTTTTGGGCACAAAAAATGCATCACTAAAACTTTATTTTGAATTACAAACAATGGCTGACTCAACTTCGGTTATGGACGAAGAAAAACTAAAGTGGTTATGGGGCAATGAATTGCCATTGGAGTATAAAGAACAATTCTTAATGGATTATATAAATAAAATTCCGGATTCATCGCTTCAAAAAATAGTTATTAATGAAACTGATTTAAAATTAAGACAGGTAATAGCTAAATCAAAGCAAGAAATACCCGAAACCTTACAATCGGAATTTGAATCATTTTTGGCTGATGATAGCTATATAACAAAAGAAGTTATACTATATCGATTATGGGAAAGATTTCCTCAAAATCGAAATAGCTATTTTAATAAATTAGAGGGTGTTTTTGGATTGCCTAATAAAAATGTCCGCTTGCTCTGGCTTACGCTTGCTTTGGTGACACCAGAGTTTAAGCCTATAGAAAAACAAGCCTATTTATATGAATTAGTAGGATATACCCGTACTGTTTTTAATCCAGAAGTTAGGCAAACCGCCTTTCAATATTTAAGTACTATTAATGCATTAAACGATGTTGGATTACTAAATTTGATTCGAGCAACCAATCATCATTCTTGGCAGTTTAGAAATTTCACTAGGCGGTTGCTTGATAGCATGTTGGATGATGAGCTAAAAAAAACACAGATTCTAGGATTGGTAAATCAACTAAATTCGTCTGATTTACGTTATCTTAAAACAAAAATTGAGTTACCATGAGAGCGTTGGTTATTTCAGGAGGGGGAAGTAAAGGAGCATTTGCCGGAGGAGTTGCCCAATTTCTGATTCAGGAGGAAGGTAAAAAGTATGACCTTTTTGTGGGGACTTCAACAGGGAGCCTTTTGATTTCACATTTGGCCTTGGGCAAGCTAGATAAAATAAAGGAAATTTATTCCAATGTAAATCAGCATAGTATTTTTAACAGCTGTCCTTTCTTAATTAAAAAGAAGCACGGTATAGATGAAATTAAGATAAACCATTGGAATGTTTTAAAGAATCTTATTTCAGGTAAAAAGACTTTTGGCGAGAGTGAAAACCTGAGAAAACTAATTAGAAATAGCGTAACCGTTGAAGAATTTGAAGCCTTAAAAAAGGGAAATACAGATGTTGTGGTTACGGTTTCCAACCTTTCCTTGAATCAAGTAGAATATAAGTCTGTTAACGAGTGTACTTATGAGGAGTTTTGTGATTGGATATGGATTTCCTCAAATTATACGCCATTTATGAGCTTGGCCAGAAAAAATGGCTGTGAATACGCCGATGGTGGCTTAGGTAGTATTGTGCCAATAGAAGAAGCTATAAGGCGAGGTGCAACGGAAGTTGATGTTGTGGTTTTACATACAGAGATCAATTACATGAATCGAATGCCTTCTAGAAATCCGTTTGAATTAATAACAACAATGATGAGTTTTATCCTCGATAGGATTGAAAATCAAAATATTAGAATTGGAAAATTGGTGGCCAACCAAAACAATGCTATTATTAACCTTTTTTATACACCTACTATTCTAACTACTAATTCCTTAATTTTTGACAAGGCTAAAATGACCTTATGGTGGAAAAGGGGATACTTGTACGCAAAAAACAAAAATGAGGAAACCAATCCCATAGAGCCTAATGAGCATGAGTAAGTATAAATTATGTCTGGATGCTAACCTAGAGTTTGAGTTTCAATATTATACTTAGATATTAATCCTACTCTTGGTTTTACCACAAATCTCCAATTTCCCTTTTCACGAAGGATAGGGCAGTGGCAGAAGGAGATGTTTTCTCCATGGTCTCGTTTAATATGTCCTCTCTTAATTTGTCGGCTGTATCTGCATCGCTCATAGCAGCTTTACGTATCATTTGGATAGTAGCACTTTTTGCAGCTTTAATGATATTCCAACATTCGTCCGTCATGTAAATTTGCTGCGAAAGATTATGGTCAAATTCGGTTTCAATACTTTTTGTCAATAGATTTTCATAAGCTGCTTTGTCATTGGATTGTGGTGCCACGCGAACAACCAAACTTGGTATAGATATACGCTCAAGGAACAAGGCCATTCGTTCGTATGCCTGTAACCTAACGGGTAAAGTGTCTTTTTGTGAATCTTTGTGCAATAGGTACCTGCGTCTTCCTTCTTCATTATTGGTATGCATTCTAAAGAAGTAGAAAGCTATTGCCCCGGTTACAACTGATGGTAGTAAATAAGCAAAAAGTTGAAATATTTGATCTGAGGTCATTTGTAGTAGTTTAACTTAGTTTGTTATAGTTTTATGACACTAGAACGACCAATTTCCTCAATTATTATAATGCGTAATCGATGAAATGCAACTTTTTTAATTTTTCATATCCTCTTTGGCTTTTTGATAAAAAGCCTTATAGTCAGGGTGAATTTTTATTTGCATAGATTCCTTAAATCCACCATCACCGCCTTTAACCATAATGCGTTCTCCTTTAACACCATTTTCTTTGATTAAAACACCGGCAACTGTGGATGCCTGAGTTAATGCGATATCAAATTCTCCTGTAATGGTCATTCCTGTAATAGTAATAGCTGCTTCTGGATTTGCTTTAATAACTTGTGCTAAATTTGCCAACCAAGCTTTACTAGTGTCTAAAAGGCTATTTCCCAAGCCATCTGCAAAGAATACGTCTAATTTTTCTGATACTATTACTACACCATCATTTACCTGTATTTTAGCATTTTCACCCAAAGTTTTTTTCGCATTTGTTAAAACAACTAAAGCAGTGGAATCGGCACTTGCAAAACCATTGACCAATCCTTTTAATTGATTTTCCTTTATTTCTAAAGTTGCTAAGGTCTTATTTATATTCTCAGAATTTTGACTGGATAAAGCAGCAAAGCTGTTCAAGTTTTTTAGCAGTGTAGCGTTTGCATCTTGCAATTCCGTAACCTGATTTTGATATTCCGTGGCTTTCAATTCTGCAATTTTTTCACCCTGTTTTGCATCTGAAATCACTCTGTTTATAGAGTCTAACTGAAATTTAAGTTCTTGGTTCTGTTCTATTAATTCACTCTTGCGCTGTGCATTGATATTAAAGATAGTTACAGAAAAAAGTATCGTAAAAAGTAAAGTTCTCATCATATTGAAATCTAATATTGTATTATTCTAATTTTCCGCCAAGATACGAACAGTCTTTTAAATTTTGAATACCTGAGAAAGCTACTTTTGCTTTATGATAGCCATAAGTAGAGGCTAAACTCTTATTTAGTTCATTATCATCTACATTTACCTGTATATCTTCCATAGTAAATTCGCAGGGATGTTCGTAACCGGCCGCGTGCGTTATTTCCAATAATTCTTTTCTAAAGGTTTTGAAATATTGAGCTAAACGGTCTGATTTTAATGGGATGTTAATACCATTTTGCAACCATTTTTTCTGTGTTGCTATGCCCGTGGGACATCTATTGGTATGGCAAACCTGTGCTTGTATACAACCAATACTCATCATTGCTTCTCGTGCAACATTTATACAGTCTACACCCATTGCGAAAGCCATAGCTGCCTTTGCTGGAAAACCTAATTTTCCGCTGCCCACAAAAACAATTCGGTCTGTTAATTTTCGTTCGAGAAAAACCCTATATAAACTTGAAAATCCATAAACCCATAGTAAGGAAACATGGTCTGCAAATGAAGGTGGTGCAGCACCCGTACCTCCTTCACCGCCATCTACAGTAATAAAATCTGGGCCTTTTCCTGTCTCAAGCATCATATCGGCCATTTCCTCCCATTGATCTAGTTTTCCAATAGCGCCTTTAATTCCTACGGGTAGTCCGGTTTCATTAGCAATTTCTTCAATTAGGGCCATTAATTCCTTTACATTGGAAAATGCCTTGTGAGTGGCGGGAGATAAGACATCCTTGCCAACTTCCACTCCTCTAATCTCTGCTAATTCTGGAGTAATCTTTGCTCCTGGTAATACACCGCCCTTACCTGGTTTGGCACCTTGAGAAAGTTTAATCTCAATAGCTTTGATACAGGGATTTTCATTTACTAATTTTTTTAGTTTAGGAAGCGAAAAATTTCCATCTTCTGTGCGAACACCAAAATAACCTGTGCCAAAATGAAATATTACATCACCTCCTTGCTTATGATATGGAGAAAGACCTCCTTCACCAGTATTGTGATAGGCATTTGCTTTGGAAACCCCTTTATTTAGTGCTTCTACAGCAGCAGCTGATAAAGAACCAAAACTCATTGCGGAAACATTAATAGCACTAGCTGGTCTAAACGGTTTTTTACGTTTATTAAAAGCCCCCATTACTTTTGCACATGGAATAAACGTAGGGTCTATTTCATTTGGATGATTTTGAGGCACGGCATACGCCATCATCCTATTTTTAATAAATATATGTTGATGCGCATACAAGTCGCGGTCCGATCCAAAACCTTCATAATTATTTTCTTTTTTGGCAGAGGCATATATCCAACCCCTTTCAATACGGTTAAAAGGAAGTTCTTCCCTATTATTGGCTACAAAATATTGCCGCATCTCTGGACCTATACTTTCTAACCAATACCGTAGATGCCCTACAATTGGATAATTATGCTTTATAGTATGCTTTTTTTGGATGAAAATATCCCAAACAGCAACTATAATAAGAAATAGTAATATCCATCCCCACCATGGGAGGTTTGAAATAAAATTGACTATCAAGGACATTATGTTAACCTTTAATGTTGGTTTTTAAACGTGGAGTTTTATTACTATTTAAATAATCAAGACTCATTTCTGTTAAGGCTTTAACACCTAATATCATGCCACTATCATCAATTAAGAAATCAGGTGTGTGATGAGGATACGACTCTGTAGTGCCAGGGGTCATACCTCCTAAAAAGAAAAATACTCCTGGTACTTTTTCTTGATAAAAGGAGAAATCCTCAGCACCGGTAATAGCTTTTGATACAACAACATTTTCTTTGCCCGCCACGTTTTCAATGGTCGGTATCATTTGTGCTGTTAACTCTGGGTTATTATAAGTAATAGCCGTACCATCCGCAATTTCAATAGTAGCTTCCCCTTGGTAAGCTTCGGCAATAGACTTTACCATTTCCCTCATTCTATTGTTTAACTGCTTTTGCATATCATAATCCAATGTGCGAATGGTACCTACTATTTCTGCTGATTCTGGAATAATGTTGTTTCTTACGCCAGATGTTATTTTTCCAACAGTAATTACGGCAGCTTCATTAGTAAGGTCCATTTCCCTACTAATAATGGTTTGTAGACCATCTATTATCTTGGCACTAATTAAGATAGGGTCAACACCTGACCATGGTTGAGAGCCATGACTTTGCTTTCCTTTGACATCTATTTGAAACCGTTGTGCAGCTGCCATTGTTCCACCAGATTTGTAACGAATTACACCTACTGGTGTTTGTGAATTGATATGCAGTCCAAAAATGGCATCTACATCTGGGTTTTGTAACACACCCTCTTTGATCATTAAAGCAGCACCACCTTCTTCTCCTGGAGGAGCTCCTTCCTCTGCCGGTTGAAATATAAATTTTACCGAACCTTTTATTTTATCCTTATGCTTGGATAAAATTTCTGCTACCCCCATTAAAATGGCCACATGGGTATCATGGCCACAAGCGTGCATTACACCAATTTCTTTTCCTAAGTAATCCGACGTAACATTACTTTTAAATGGTAAATCATTTCGTTCCGTTACCGGTAAAGCATCCATATCTGCTCGTAACGCTACAACTTTACCTGGTTTGTTGCCTTTTAGTACTCCTACAACACCTGTATGTGCAACACCGGTTTGAACTTCAATACCCAAACTTTTTAAATGGGCAGCTATTTTTTCAGCCGTTTTAAATTCCCGGTTGGATAGTTCTGGGTTTTCATGAAAATGCCTACGCCACTCTATAACTTTACTTTCTATGGCAGTATAATCTTTTTCTAAATTTTGCGATTGGGCAAACAGTACGCACCCAAATAAGGCCAGGCCCATTAGTGTAAATCTCTTCATATTCTGTATTTAAAATTTAATCAATCTATAATTTTCGTCTTGTAGTTGTATAAGCGCGGTCATTGCGGATAGTGAAAGTTGAACTCCATTTATTAAATCAGCTTTTGGAAAATTCCTAGAGTAGGAAGATTGACCACAAAATATGATTTGGGCACCATTAGCCATTAATTCTTCCAATAATTTTTCATTTGGATTTTCAGTCCCAAACCTCTCTCTATAAGCATTGGAGGTTATTACATCTTTTGATGCTTGGTTGTGTACTACCAATGCTACTTTTAATTGTTCCAAAGGAACACCGCTTTGTGCATGCATGTTTAAGAACCTAGCGGCGGTTTCGATACTGGCATTTAATTGAGTTACGTCTTCAGGTGATTTCATAATATCAAATACAGCTTTATATGTTTTAGATGTATCAATTTTAAAATCAGGGTTTTTTACCTTCCAAACTTTACCGAATGATTCTATGATAGGGCCGCTTTCCTTGGACTGTCCATGCATAACACTAAATAAAAGAACAAATAAAACTAGTAGTAAGGGAATTCTTTTCATGTAATTTGACATTGAACGTTAAAGATATTCAAATTGTAATAGAATTTGTTCCATTGTTTATAAATCTAAAAAACATCACTTTCCGTATCCCTTATTTATAGCTAAATTCACGGTTTAAAATGTATAGGTATTGAGTTCTTTTATAGATGAATTAAACGACGCACAAAAAGCGCCGGTATTACATAAGGATGGACCTTTAATGGTCATAGCCGGAGCAGGTTCTGGTAAAACGCGTGTGCTTACATATAGGATTGCACATCTAATGGCGCAAGGGGTGGATTCGTTTAATATTTTGGCGTTAACCTTTACGAACAAGGCTGCGCGTGAAATGAAAAAACGTATCTCAGATATTGTAGGTGCCTCTGAGGCTAAAAATCTTTGGATGGGAACATTCCATTCCGTTTTTGCAAAATTACTACGTTATGATGGTAGTAATTTAGGATATCCGAGCAATTTCACGATTTACGACACGCAAGACTCCCAGCGACTTATTGCTTCCATCATCAAGGAGATGGGTCTGGACAAAGATATTTACAAATATAAACAAGTTCAAAACCGTATTTCATCATTCAAGAACAGTTTAATCACTGTAAAAGCTTATTTCAATAATCCAGAGTTAATGGAGGCAGATGCTATGGCAAAACGCCCCAGGATTGGAGACATTTATCAAAACTATGTAGATCGTTGTTTTAAGGCAGGTGCAATGGATTTTGATGATCTTTTGTTGCGAACCAATGAATTGTTGACCCGCTTTCCGGAAGTTTTGATGAAGTATCAAGATCGTTTTAGATATATATTGGTTGATGAGTACCAGGACACCAACCACTCACAGTATTTAATCGTGAAAGCCTTGGCAGACCGTTTTCAAAATATCTGCGTAGTAGGGGATGATGCCCAAAGTATTTATTCTTTCAGAGGTGCCAATATCAGTAATATTCTTAATTTCCAAAGGGATTATGATAATGTGGGCATGTATAGGTTGGAACAGAATTATCGTTCTACCAAGAATATAGTAAATGCTGCGAATTCTATTATAGAAAAGAATAAGAATCAGTTAGAGAAGGTGGTTTGGACATCTAATGATGATGGGGGACTTATAAAAATTCATAGGAGTATAACCGATGCAGAAGAAGGACGTTTTGTGGCGGGCTCAATTTGGGACAATAAAATGCAAAACCAGATGTCCAATGGTGAGTTTGCAGTACTTTATAGAACCAATTCGCAATCAAGGGCAATAGAGGACGCCTTAAGAAAACGCGATATTCCTTATCGTATCTATGGCGGCCTATCTTTTTATCAGCGGAAGGAGATAAAAGATGTACTTTCTTATTTACGGTTGATAATAAACCCTAAAGATGAGGAGGCACTTAAACGTGTCATTAATTTTCCCGCTAGAGGTATTGGCCAGACAACGGTAGATAAATTAGTAGTTGCGGCAAACCATTACAACCGATCAATGTTCGAGGTAATGGAAAATATCTCTAAAGTGGATTTAAAGATTAATGCGGGAACTAAAAGAAAATTGGAAGACTTTGTAACGATGATAAAAAGCTTTCAAATAATGAACGAAGGCTCTGATGCCTTTACTTTGGCGGAACATGTTGCCAAGAAAACTGGCGTACTTTTAGAATTTAAGAAAGACGGTACGCCAGAAGGTATTGGCCGAATGGAAAATATTGAAGAGTTACTTAATGGTATTAAGGACTTTGTTGAAGGGCAAAAGGAATTGGATGAAGCAACCGGTGGATTAAATGAATTCTTAGAAGACGTGGCCTTGGCTACCGATTTGGATAAAGATACCGGAGATGATGATCGTGTGGCTTTAATGACCATACATTTGGCTAAAGGTTTGGAGTTTCCCTATGTATATATTGTTGGCATGGAGGAGGACCTTTTCCCCTCTGGTATGAGCATGAATACACGAAGCGAGTTAGAGGAAGAGCGTAGACTATTTTATGTGGCATTAACACGGGCAGAAAAGCAAGCGTTCTTAACATATACCCAAAATAGATATCGCTGGGGAAAACTTATTGATGCGGAACCAAGTAGATTTTTAGAGGAAATCGATGAAAAGTATGTTGAGAACCTTACACCCGTTGACGGTGGTTACAGATATAAGTCACTTATTGATGCCGATATATTTGGTGAGGTAGATAAAAGTAAATTAAGGCAATCCAAGCCAAAATCCGGAACTCCTCCTAGTATTGGCCAACCCAATTTAAACCAACTTAAGAAGCTAAGAAAAATAAAGCCTCAATTGGCACAACCTGTTGGTAATACGAATACTATTGATCCTAATTTAACCGAGGGAGTATTGGTAAACCATACCCGTTTTGGCAGGGGAAAGGTCATTAAGATCGAGGGTGTAGGAAATGATCGTAAAGCCGAAATAAAATTTGACCAAGGAGATGTGAAAAAGTTGTTGCTACGATTTGCAAAATTAGAGGTAATCGGTTAACACGATTTAAACTAAATTTTCAATCAGACACTGCTTCTTTTCTTTTACTATATTTATCCTAAAAAATGATACTGATGACAAAAAGAAGCAATTATATTACTCTAATACTTTTATTTTTTATGATTTTAGGTTCATGTCAAAAATCTACCAATGACATAGTTGAACCGGAAGTGATAACTGAAGAGGTAACACAACCTTTAGAGGATGTTTTTGCCTCGGATTATTGGGATGATGTAGAATTAGTGTGGAGCGATGAATTTGATGGCGACGTACTTTCATCTGATAACTGGACATTTGAAACTGGAAATGGCGGTTGGGGAAATAATGAACTACAAAATTATGTAGCAGATTCTAATGTTGAAGTTAGCAACGGTACTTTAAAAATCATAGCAAAAAGAGAGGATTCTGACGGTAGTAGATACACTTCTGCCAGACTCAATAGTAAAGAACAATTTAGATACGGTAAAATTGAAATAAGAGCAAAAATCCCAGAACATAAAGGAAATGGTATATGGCCTGCTTTATGGATGCTTGGTAACGATATTGGCAGTGTTGGTTGGCCTGCATGTGGTGAAATCGATATTATGGAATATGTTAGTTATAGCCCTAATGAAACACATTTTTCCATACACAGTACGGCAAACAATCATATAAATGGCACACAGGTAACCTCTGGTCCAATTCCTTTAGAAACCATAGAAGAAGAGTTTCATGTTTATGGCTTTTTATGGACTGATAAATATCTTAAATTTTATATAGATGACGTTGAGAATATAAAACTTGATTTTATGAGACCTAGGATTTCGAATTCCGATAATTGGCCATTTTCCAAACATTTTTATTTTTTAATGAATATAGCTGTTGGTGGAAATTGGGGAGGTTTAGAAGGTGTAGACGATACTATTTTCCCAGCAACTATGGAAGTAGATTATATTAGGGTGTATCAAAAATAATTGAGTAGAAGTTGGCAGATTTTATAAGAATTTATGAAGAAAACCCGAACCCTAAAGAAATACAAAGGGTAGTACAGATACTAAGAAAGGGTGGCTTGGTGATTTACCCTACGGATACGGTATATGGTTTAGGTTGTGATATAACCAATACAAGGGCATTAGAGAAAATAGCTAGAATAAAGGGTATAAAATTGGCAAAAGCCAATTGGTCTTTTATTTGTGCGGATTTAAGCAATCTTTCGGATTATGTAAGGCAAATAGATACGTCCACTTTTAAAATATTAAAAAGAGCATTGCCCGGCCCTTATACCTTTATTCTACCAGGAAATAATAATTTGCCAAAAGAATTTAAAAAAAAGAAAACTGTAGGAATTCGTGTCCCCGATAACAATATTGCCAAGGCCTTGGTAGAAGAGCTGGGTAATCCAATAGTGTCTACATCAATAAGGGATGATGATGATATTTTGGAATATACTACAGACCCAGAATTAATTCTCGAGAAATGGGATAATTTGGTAGATGTTGTTATAGATGGGGGGTATGGAGGTAATGTAGCCTCTACAATTATAGATATTTCCTCAGGTGAACCAGAATTGATAAGGGAAGGTAAAGGAAGTACAGAAATACTTTGATTTTTTAATAATTATAGTATTAAAAAAGCGGCCTACTAGGCCGCTTTTTAAATTTTTACTTTATTCAAGGTTATTTACCTCCAATTGCAGGATCGTTCATTCCTTCTTCAATCATACTATAGAACTGATCAATTTTAGGAAGAACAACAATACGGGTTCTTCTGTTTTTAGATTTTTCTGTTTGGGAAACTGGAACAAATTCTGCTCTACCTGCAGCGGTCATACGCTTAGGGTCAACATTAAAATCGTTCTGTAAAATCCTAACAACAGCCGTTGCACGTTTCACACTAAGATCCCAGTTGTCTAAAATAGCGCCATTACTCCTGTAAGGAACATCATCTGTATGACCTTCTACCATAAATTCAAAATCAGGTTTGTTGTTCACTACCTTCGCAACTTTTCCTAGTACTTCCTTAGCTCTTCTAGTTACATTGTAACTTCCGCTACTGAATAATAACTTATCCGAAATAGAAACGAACACTACTCCTTTTTCTACGCTGATTTCTATATCCTCATCATCCAAGTTGCCCAATACACCTTTTAAACTTTGTACCAATGATAAGTTTACAGAATCTCTTCTAGTAATGGCATCATTTAATTTACGAATAGTTAAATCTTTTTCTTGAAGGCTCTCTAATGATTTCTCTAAATTCTCAGCACCTTTTGTTGTAAGTGTGGTTAAATTGCCCATGTTATTGATCAACTCTTGGTTGTTTGCTTTTAAGAAAGCATTTTGGTCCTCTAAAGTTTGTAATCTAGAGCTGGCCGTAGCTTTTTCTTCTAAACAATCGTTTAATTTAACTGTTGCTGAATTTAATAAATCTTGTGTTTCTTTTTGTTTTGCCTCAAGATCTGCGTATTTCTTTTGTGAAACACACGAAGATAATAAAAGGGTTACTCCAATACATCCTAAAATGATTTTTTTCATAATTGATAACTATATTAATGTTTGTTACTTACTTGATTTTCGCAATGTGCGCGACCAAAATTATATATTTTGTAATTCGCTAATCACGATACTTAGTTAATCTTTTACTAAAATGTTAAAGTTTCTTACTTTATGTACGAAATAAGACCATACAATGGACTTCGTTGCATAGTACTTTACGATAAAATTATTCGTTTCTCTTTTTTTATACATTTTACGAAATTGGCGGTAAAAACTAAGATGTGCATGTAAAATCGCCCAACAATGCTTAAATCTAAATTGGAATATAAATCTAAATGCCGCAATTCCATCCAATAGTAATCTTATAA
The DNA here is from genome assembly GCA_965662155.1 of Maribacter sp. Lineage (GTDB taxonomy): Bacteria > Bacteroidota > Bacteroidia > Flavobacteriales > Flavobacteriaceae > Maribacter. The sequence continues at coordinate 29,389 of CBFIGW010000002.1, forward strand.
AGATAATTAAAAAAGCCTTTCTTCTGGGTAAATTCTTGGTTATTGAGAATAGGGAATTTCTAAAATTTAAAAAGGTTTTCTTAGGATTCATGTTGCTCAAGGTAGAACCGCCCAAATGGTATACTTTAGACTTTCCAACATAAAATATTTTATAACCATGATTTTTGGCCCGCCAACAAAAATCTACCTCTTCTTGATGTGCAAAATAATCAGTATCAAAACCTTGTAACTCATTAAAAACTTTACTTTTTACGAACATACACGCACCCGTGGCCCAAAATATTTCTTTAATGTCATTATATTGTCCAAGGTCTTTTTCAAGGCTTTGGAATATTCTACCCCTACAAAAAGGATAGCCAAGTTGATCTATAAAACCACCCGCTGCACCAGCATATTCAAAATGGTCTTTATTTAATAAATCTAAAATTTTTGGTTGTATGATAGCAGCATTGGGAATCTCGTTAAAAGCCTTTTCAATCGGGTCTAACCAGTCTTGGGTAACTTCAACATCAGAGTTTAAAAGGCAATATATGTCCGCATCTACCTTGGTAAGAGCATCATTATAACCTTTAGCAAAACCGCCATTGACCTTATTTTCAATAATACCAATGTTCGGATAATGTTTTTTTATAAATGAAATTGAACCATCTGTAGAGGCATTATCCGCAACATAAATGTCAGCATCTTTAGAATATTTAGTTACAGATGGTAGAAAACGCTCTAAAAGCACTTCCCCGTTCCAGTTTAATATAACAATCGCGATTTTCAAAACAATTACAAATTAACGGCTAAATTCAGGAATCTCCTTCAAAAACAAATATTTTTCCTCGTCCATCAACATTTGGCAATAGAAGTGGGATAAACCATTGGTCACCATAAGGTAAGTTGCATTTAACTTAAAATTGTAACGTGCTATTTGGTCAAATGTATCTTGTTTTATTAGTATAGCTGGGGCTTTACACTCTACCAATAATATTATGCTGCCATTTGGATTGTATACAATTACATCGTATCGTTTTTTAAGTTGGTTTATGGTAATCTGTTTTTCAACATTGATTAAGGATAGTGGATATTTTTTATCCACAATTAAAAATTGTAGTACATGTTGGCGCACCCATTCCTCTGGAGTCAACACCACAAATTTTTTCCTTACCACGTCAAATATCAGGTCTTTATTTTGACTATTTTTGACTCTAAAGGTGTAACTGGGGAAATTAAGCGGTTGCATGACACAAATTTGATGATTTTTTCCGAATGGACGAAGCAGTAAAGATTGTAAATGATATAAGAAAGGGGACTATTAAGCCTATTTATTTTCTTTTTGGTGAAGAAGGCTATTTTATTGATAAAATATCGGATTTTATAGCCAATAAAATCCTAACTGAGGAGGAAAAAGGGTTTAACCAAATGGTACTATATGGAAAAGATGTAACCATTGATGATATTGTTGGTAACGCAAAACGCTATCCTATGATGGCGGAGCATCAAGTGGTTATTGTAAAAGAAGCACAGCATCTATCCAGAAATATTGAGAAATTGGTGACTTATGCGAATAACCCTCAACTAACAACGGTTTTGGTTATTTGTTATAAGTATAAAAAACTTGACAAAAGAAAAGGACTTTACAAAAGCATAAAAAAAACCGGTGTTGTATTTGAAAGCAAAAAACTATATGAAAACCAAGTATCGGATTGGTTAAGAAAAAATTTACTTTCAAGTGGTTATTCTATTTCTCATAAAGCGGCTGTTTTATTGGTAGAATATTTAGGTACGGATTTAAGTAGAATCAATAATGAGCTTGAAAAATTAAAACTTGCCTTACCTGAAAATTCAGAAATTACTCCTAAGGATATAGAGGAACACATAGGAATTAGTAAAGACTACAATAATTTTGAGTTAAAAAAGGCGATCGGGGAACGAAACGTTGTTAAGGCAACCAAAATTATTACCTATTTTGCCCAAAATCCCAAAGACAACCCCTTCGTACTTACGGTAACCCTTTTACATTCTTTCTTTTCCCAATTGTTGCAATATCATGGGTTAAAAGACCATTCCCCAAAAAATGTAGCTAGTGCGCTTAGAATAAACCCTTATTTTGTTGGGGAGTATCAAACAGCGGCAAAGAATTACCCTATGAAAAAAGTAAGTGGCATAATATCCTATTTACGGGAAATGGATTTAAAGGGTAAAGGTGTAGGGGCCGCTAACGTGCAACCAGCAGATTTATTGAAAGAATTATTGGTGAAAATAATTTAATTACTTTCTATCAATACTGAACTTGCCAGGACCTACCAAGGCAATGGTAATGAACGCGACTAAAAATAACAATGCTTTTTCTTTAGTGCCAAAAGGGTCTTCCGCATGGGCTATAAATGCAGCAACTGCCATAGTTATTGCAGAAGGTATAGCGGCCCAACGTGTTTTAAAACCAATGATTATTAATATAGGGCAAACGAATTCACCAATTACTGCCAAAAATAAGGAAGGAGCTTCACCAATCCCAATGGGGTTTCCGAATTGAATATCTCCACTAATTAAATTTTGAAACTTACCATAGCCATGGGTTAACATAAAGGCTGAAACACAGATTCTAAAAAAGGCTAATCCAATATTATTTAAGAGGGAATTTTTCATGATTGAATTTATTTAGACTTCTTAAATGTATCAAATAATAATCTTTTAATAAAATTATTTTACGTCTATCTAAATTACACTAATACAAATTAGGATAATCTTGAGGATTGGCCTCATTTAATATTGCATATACCTTTTCAAAAATATCCTCTACGTTTGGTTTGGAAAAGTAATCTCCGTCACTACCATAAGCTGGTCTATGTGCCTTGGCACTTAAAGTTTGTGGTGCACTATCCAAATAACGATATGCATTTTGTTTTTCCAATATCTCACTTAGTAAATAGGCAGAACACCCTCCCGGCACATCCTCATCAATTACTAATAATCTATTGGTTTTTTGTACACTTTTAACGACATCATGTACAATGTCAAATGGCAATAAGGTCTGTGCGTCTATCACTTCGGCGTCAATACCTACTTCTAATAATTCCCTTGCTGCTTGTTCTACAATTCTTAAGGTAGAACCATAGGATACTAAGGTAATATCTGTACCTACCTTCAGGGTTTCTACTTTACCAATTGGGGTGGTAAATTCACCAAGGTTAGTTGGTTTTTTTTCTTTTAACCTATATCCGTTTAGACTCTCAATAACCAAGGCCGGTTCGTCACTTTGCATTAAAGTATTATAAAAGCCAGCAGCTTGGGTCATATTTCTTGGTGCCAAAATATACATACCCCTTAAGAGGTGTATTAAGCCTCCCATTTCTGAGCCCGAGTGCCAAATACCTTCCAATCTGTGCCCTCTTGTCCTGACAATTAAAGGAGCCTTTTGCTTTCCAAAAGTTCGGTAAAGTAAACTTGCCAAATCATCTGTTAAAGTGGCCATGGCGTAAAAAATATAATCCAAATATTGTATTTCGGCAATAGGTCTTAAACCTCTTAAAGCCATACCAATACCTTGTCCTATAATAGTTGTTTCCCGTATTCCTGTATCTGCAATTCTTAAGCTACCATATTTTTCTTGTAGCCCTTCCAGTCCTTGGTTAACATCACCTATTGCACCGGTATCCTCGCCAAATATTAATGCATTGGGATATTTTTCAAATAACTTGTCAAAATTATCCCTTAGTATTACTCGTCCATCTACTTTTACCGTATTCTCTCCATATTCTGGTACAACTAGTTTTATGTTGGATGCTTGGTTTTCTCGTTCACTATATAGGTGGGAACTAAATTTGGGTTGTGTTTCTTTTAGGAATTTGGAGGTCCAGTTTACCAGATTTGTTTTTTCTATGGATGTCTCGCCCAGTAAATATCTTAAGGACTTTCTTGCTGCAATAGCCATATCTTTTTTAACAGGCTCCTCAACGGCGATAAGGTCATTTTTAATTTTGGTCAAAAAGTTTTTGTTCGAGCTTTTCTTTGATGCTGCATCGATCAATTGTACCAAGGTTTTTTTAGGCCCTTGATGTTGAGCCAAAAATTCGGACCAAGCTTCTTTTTTAGCTTCCCTTACGGTCCTTTTTATAACTTTTTCAATCTCATTTAGTTCTTCTTCACTTGCAATTCCAGATTCCAGAATCCACTCCTTGAACTTCTTGTTACAATCATTATCACGTTCCCATTGCAAACGTTTATCATCCTTATATCGTTCATGGGAACCTGAGGTGGAATGCCCTTGCGGTTGGGTTAGTTCTACAACATGTATGATTACTGGAACATGTTCTTGCCTAGCTATATCAGATGCATTTTCATAGGCATGCATCAAAGCAGTATAATCCCAACCTTTTACTTTAAGTATTTCGAAGCCATTATTTTCACTATCCCTTTGAAATCCGGATAAGACCTTAGATATATCTTCTTTGGTTGTATGGTGTTTTGCCGGTACGGAGATACCGTATTCATCGTCCCAAATACTTATTACCATGGGAACTTGAAGTACACCTGCAGCGTTTATCGTTTCAAAAAACATGCCTTCACTGGTACTGGCATTGCCAATGGTTCCCCAAGCAACTTCGTTTCCGTTAACCGAGAATTTGGTACTATCCAAACCATCTAAATGACGATACATTTTTGAGGCTTGGGCGAGCCCAAGTAGCCTTGGCATTTGCCCGGCAGTACAAGATATATCAGAACTACTATTTTTTTGCTTGGTAAGATCTTTCCAAGAGCCATCTTCATTAAGGCTATAGGTTACAAAATGTCCTCCCATTTGCCTTCCCGCACTCATTGGCTCCTTGTCAATATCGGTTGTAGCATAGAGACCATGAAAGAAATCCTTTGGTTTTAATAGCCCTAACGCCATCATAAATGTTTGGTCCCTGTAATAACCACTTCTAAAATCACCATTTCTAAAGGACTTAGCCATGGCTAGCTGGGGTAGTTCTTTGCCATCGCCAAATATTCCAAACTTAGCCTTTCCCGTAAGTACTTCCTTTCTTCCTAATAAACTACATGTTCTACTTAAAAAAGCAACCTCATAATCACTTATGATCTGAAGCTTAAAATCCTCAAAAGAAATGTCATTACTGGTCTTGGAAGATACGTCCATGGATATTTATCTGTTTTCCACAAAAATACCGAATAGAAATGGTTTTAGCAATCCACATGAATTATAAAAAATTGCGATATTATCAATTAGAAGGCTTATTTAATTTTAAAATCTCAATATTTTGTAAAAATCAAAAGACTGTGTTGAGAATATCTAAACTAAAACCATTTCCTTGTGAAAAGGCCTGTTAAGGTTTTAGGACTTACCGTTATTATAAATCGGATTTTTTCGCCATAATTGGGTTGTGAAACTTCCCAACCATTATTGGAGTACAAGGGGAAATATAATTCAAAATAATCGGTTACCAGATTTAATCTAACCCCTGAATCATAGACAAATTTTTCCTTAAACCCATTGTTTTTTACGTATCCGGCATCACCATAAAGTTCTATCCATCGCCATAGATTAAAACTTGTATTCACGGTTGCTAACCAATTGTCCGAAAACCGATAACGTTGATCCAAGAAAGATTTAAAACCGCCTTCCGCGATTATTATTTGTTGGCTATATATTCCTGAGTCCTCTGATCTACCAAGATAACCATAATCAAACAAATAATCAGTTGGGCGATCCAATGCAAAACTAAAAAAGTCGGAATTGGTCTTATTACTCAAAAATTTACCAGCGAAGAACCGTAAGTTAAATTGCCTATTGTTTTGAAATAATTTACGGTATTCGTACTCAAATGAAAGTTTACTAAACTTGCCTGCAAGTTGAAAATCCAAAAACCAGGAATTATAATCCAAGATTCCATTATCACGATTTATATACCGCGCATTAAAAATACTATAGTCTGGATTTTCAGGATTGTTGGCTTGATCTTGGAGGCTTTCATCAAATTTTCTAAAAATATTTACGTACCTAAAAGAGAGGAATTGTCTTTTGTTGGATATTAAATCAACTGGTCTCCAACCAAAACTTAAAGAAGGTGTAAAAGATGAGTACCTTGAGTTTACGTTAAAATGGGAAGTGGAGCCATTGAGAGCGTAGTTTGCTACATAAAGGCCACTTTTACTTAAATATTTGCGATAGCTAAGTTTACCATAACCTACGAATGCCTTTTCCCTAAAGGAATATGAAGGAGCAAAATCGTATACAAAAGGTCTTTCCAATAAGGTTTTGTTATACAATCGCATTCCAGGAGCCCAACCGTCATAAATATTAAAATTAAGTACAGGGACATAAAATACCTGGTTGTAATAAGGATTTTCTGAATCTTTAAAAAAAGTGAAATGTAATTTTTTGTTACTTGATAAAAATCCCTTTAAAGATTTCCAATTATCACGTTGATTAAATTCTGGTATTTTTTGATCATAGTTAAGGACCAATTTATCCTCTTCTTTATTGGGAATAGTAAAGGTTTCCAATGTTTTAATATCCTTAAACCAATATTTAGATATTACGGAATCTTTCTTAAGACCAAATACAGAAATTGGCACATTGGTTCCTTCTTTGTTTTTTATGGTTACTTGTAAGGAGTCTTCTCCTTTTTGTACTTTTTTAATCTTAAAATCGATTTTTCTATCCGTTGAGACATAATCTCGAAAAAACCAGTTGATATCCTTGGTGGTAGATCTTTTTAAAATAGATTCAAAGTCTAATATTTTCACCTTGTTTAACTGGTAATATTTAAAAAAGGTCTTGATACTTTCATCAACTTTTTGTTTGCCTATATAGTCTGCCAAATATGCTAAACCAAGCCCTGCCTTATATTTGTTGGCTATTTTTTGGTTGAATTTTATCAAAGAATCATTTGGTGTGCTTAACGCCTGGTCCAAATTTTTTCTTGCGGTTAGATTGTACAAAAAAGGATACTGTTCATTGAATCCCATTTTTGCCAAGTTAAAGCTTCTAATACCCCATATTTTGGATAGATTGCCCAGAAGTTTCTGATCAGGATAATTTTCTTCAACAAATTCTATCATTAAATAGTTGGCTATGGCACTATTGAGCCATTGTTCTTTTCTAGGGTCTAGAAATACGGTTTCTTTTAAAATACTGTTTAAGGCAGTTTTCAAAAATTTCATTTCAAACTGAAATTTTTGGTCATATGGTCTTATAAACCTTGGTAATTGATTAAGTCCGTATAAGGGGTCTTTTGCATAATCTATTTGACTTACCAAAAGTTTTTCATGTGGATATTCTCCAAGGTTCCGATAAATAAAGTCTGTAATGTTGACGATGGATATACCTTGTTGAATTGGATCATACCTTGGTGCTAAAATATCTGTAACTACCTTTATATGGGGTGTATGATGTGTAGCATATCTGTTGGTGGTCTGTAAAATAACTTCGGCACTTTTTTGATTTTCACCTGTTAATAGCACCCTTTGCCCTTTGGTGAATTTCTTTACCGTTTTCTTTTTTAAATTGGTTTCTATATATAAATCTTCAAAATAGCTAAATTCTATTTCTGTTTTGGTGATGTTAGTGTAAAGATCTTCTAGATTTTTATTTTCATAAAGATGCCATTTACCGTCATATACAGCTGGGGTTAAATACCAATCCTTTAAGTAGTAATTCCCTCGGTTATCATAGCCATATGGAGTGAATTTATTTGGGGGTAATTTTACGTTATAAGTTATAAATAGTTTAGTTGACGTGTTTGGGGCCAATGGTTTATTTAATCGCACCCTTATAAGGTCATCACTATTTGTTCTTTCCCATTGTAAACCTTGATAGTCATTGTCTACGGCACTTATAATGGTGGTTGAACCTCTTTCATCCTCTTTAGCCAAATGCAGGCTTTTTTTGAATTCTTGGGCAAAACGTTTGGCGAGGCCTGTATTTTTATTGGAATATGCGTGGGCCCAATCATTAAAATAAATCTGGCCTAATGAATAACTGGAATTGTTGTAGTAGGTAAACTCCTGCTTAATGTCTAATTCCTTTGTTACATGGTTTAAATTAACCGTAAGTTTGGTTTCATATTGGGCAAATAACATCCAAGCCCCATTAAAGAAAAGGAGGATGTACAAAGCAATTCTATACGTGTTTTTAATGCTCAAACTAGAATTTAAAAATTAGGGCTAAGTGTATGGCCTTTATAAAAAGCATCAATAACCTCTACCACTTCATCTTCTGTGTCCACTATTTTAATTAGATTTAAATCCTCTGGGCTAATATTACCCGCAGTTAGCATGGTATTTTTTATCCATTCGAACAATCCTGTCCAAAAATCACTTCCTACCAAAATAATCGGGAACTTTCCAATTTTGTGCGTCTGTATTAACGTAATTGCTTCAAACAACTCATCTAATGTTCCAAAACCGCCTGGCATAACCACAAAGCCTTGAGAGTACTTTACAAACATCACCTTCCGTACAAAGAAGTAATCAAAATCCAAACTTTTATCGGGGTCAATGTATGGATTGTCATGTTGTTCAAAAGGAAGGTCTATATTTAATCCCACCGATGTACCACCGGCCATATTTGCACCTTTGTTACCAGCTTCCATAATACCTGGCCCACCACCGGTAATTAAGCCATAGCCTGCTTCGGCAATCTTTTTAGAAATGTTAACTGCCAGTTGATAGTATTTTTCATTTTCCTTGGTTCGGGCAGATCCAAAAACCGAAACACAAGGCCCAATTTTGCTCATTTTCTCAAAACCATTAACAAATTCACCCATAATTTTAAATATGGCCCATGAATCATTGGTCTTTATCTCGTTCCATCCTTTGTGATGCTTTTCTGCTCTCATATATTATTAAATGATGTGTTTAGATTATAATTTTAATTCTTTCCTCAAAAACTCTGCCGTATAACTTTTTATATCCTTACAAACTTCTTCCGGGGTTCCACTAGCCACTAATTGTCCGCCATCCTTGCCACCTTCATAACCAATATCGATTACGTGGTCTACCATTTTAATAACGTCTAAATTATGCTCAATTACCAAAACGGTATTTCCTTTATCAGCTAACTTATTCAAAACATCCATTAGTACTCTTATATCCTCAAAATGAAGTCCTGTTGTAGGTTCGTCTAAGATATAAAATGTATTTCCCGTATCCCTTTTAGATAGTTCTGTGGCCAATTTAATTCGTTGTGCTTCCCCACCGGATAATGTGGTGGATTGCTGCCCCAGGGAAATATAACCCAAGCCAACATCTTGTATGGTCTTTAACTTACGATGTATTTTGGGAATAAGTTCAAAAAAATCTACAGCTTCGTTTATGGTCATTTCCAAAACATCGGATATAGATTTTCCTTTATAACGTATTTCTAAGGTTTCCCTATTAAATCTTTTTCCGTTGCAGGTTTCACATTCTACATAAACATCTGGCAGAAAGTTCATTTCAATTACCCGTAAGCCTCCACCTTGACAAGTTTCACAGCGCCCGCCTTTTACATTAAAGCTAAATCTACCAGGTTTATAGCCACGAATGGCCGATTCTGGTGTTTTGGTAAATAATGCACGTATTTCACTAAATACTCCCGTGTACGTTGCAGGATTACTGCGTGGAGTTCTGCCTATTGGCGATTGGTTTATGTCAATAACCTTATCTATATGTTCTAGTCCAGTAATTTTCTTATATGGCATAGGTTTTTTAACGCCATTGAAATAATGCGCGTTCATGATAGGGTACAAAGTCTCGTTGATCAGGGTTGATTTTCCACTACCGGATACACCAGTAACTCCAATCATTTTACCCAATGGAAATTTAACCTTTACATTTTTTAAGTTGTTTCCAGTACATCCAGAGAGAACAATATGTTTGCCATTACCTTTTCTCCTTATTTTGGGGACTTCTATTTCCTTTACACCGGTAATATAATCGGCTGTAAGTGTATGATGGTTTTTAAGTTCACCAGGTGTACCCTGTGAAATAATTTCACCACCGTGTTTACCCGCTTTTGGTCCTATATCTATTACATGGTCTGCGCGTTCAATCATATCACGATCATGCTCCACTACAATAACAGAATTTCCTAAGTCCCTTAAAGATTCCAAAGACTTTATTAATCTAGTGTTGTCTCGTTGGTGTAATCCTATACTGGGTTCATCAAGAATATAAAGTACGCCTACCAGCTGGGACCCTATTTGTGTAGCTAACCTAATCCTTTGTGCTTCCCCGCCAGAAAGTGTTTTTGAGCTTCTATTCAACGAGAGATAATCCAAGCCTACATCCAGTAAAAATTGAACTCTTGTTCTAATTTCCTTGATGATTTCCTCGGCAATTTTTAATTGATTACCTGATAATTTTTTTTCTAAACCCGTAAAAAATTCAGCAAGTTCCGAAATGTCTAAAGCTGCAAGTTCTGCAATGTTCTTGTCTTCTATTTTAAAATAGAGAGATTCTTTTCTTAAACGGCTACCGCCACAGGAAGGACAACTTACTTTGTCCATATATTCCTTGGCCCATCTTTTAATAGAAGTGGATTCTGCTTGTTCAAATTGATTTTTTATAAAGTTGGAAATACCTTCATAATCAATTTTATAGGTGCGTTTTACACCAAGGGTTTTAGAATCTACCTCAAAACTTTCATTACCACCATGGAGCAATATCTCTATGGCCTCTGCAGGAATTTTATTGATCGGGTCTGTAAGCTCAAACTCAAATCGCTGTGCAATGGTTTCAATTTGCTTAAATGCCCATGACTTTTTGTACTCTCCCAATGGTGCTATACCACCACTTTTTATGGATAATTTTTTGTTAGGGAATATTTTGGCCTCATTAACTTCATATACATGTCCTAGCCCACTGCAATTGGGACACATGCCTTTAGGTGAGTTAAAGGAGAACGTATTTGGTTCTGGTGTAGGGTAGGAGATACCAGTTGTGGGGCACATTAAATCTCTACTAAAATACCGTGGAATTTTTGTGGCTTCCTCTAATATCATAAGCACATTGTTACCACTGTACATCGCGGTATTAATAGATTCTGTTAACCTCTTATGAAGGTCTTCATTCTCTACCACCTTTAAACGGTCTATTACAATTTCTATGTCATGGGTTTTGTAGCGATCAACTTTCATTCCCTTGACAATATCCTTTATTTCACCGTCTACCCGTACCTTAACAAACCCTTGCTTTCCTATTTGCTCAAAAAGTTCTCTATAATGCCCTTTCCTACTTTTGATTACCGGCGCAAGTACATTGATTTTTTTGTCTCGATAAGACTCAATAATTAGAAGTTTTATCTGCTCATCGCTATAACTAACCATCTTTTCGCCTGTATTATAACTATGTGCATCACCTGCACGGGCATAAAGTAATCTAAGGAAGTCGTAGACCTCGGTAATTGTACCTACGGTTGACCTTGGAGATTTGGAAGTTGTTTTTTGTTCTATGGCAATTACGGGAGATAGGCCATCTATCTTATCAACATCTGGGCGTTCCAATCCGCCTAAAAATTGTCTGGCGTACGCAGAAAAGGTTTCAATATATCTACGTTGGCCTTCGGCATAAATGGTGTCAAAGGCCAAGGAGGATTTGCCACTACCGGAAAGACCGGTTATAACAACTAATTTTTCCCTTGGTATGGTAACATCAATATTTTTTAGGTTGTGTACACGAGCGCCTTTAACCTCAATATTTTCTTCGTAATTAATCATGAATTCATAGCAAAGTTGCAAAAATACAACTTTGACTATAATTAATACCCTTAGCTGGTAAAATAGACCAAGGATAAGTTGCTATATACTATAGAATTAAAATCTATTTCCAAAGCATAAGACCTAGGTTAAAACTGACGGATATCATATTTAATTTTTCATAGTTGGATTAACTTTAATACTATAATATTCAAGTTATGGAACTAAAAAAGAACCCAAAAGCAGATTTGAACAATTATAGTGGTTTATACTTTGTAATAGGACTTACCCTTGTTCTCTTTATAGTATGGAGGGCATTGGAATATAAAAGCTACGACCCTATTAGGGAAGTGGTGGTTTCCTATTCTTTAGAACCTGATTTAAATGAAGAAGCCCCGGTAACGGAAATAGTAAATTTACCACCTCCGCCTGCGCCGCCTGCTGCGCCGGTAGTAATAGAGGTAATAGATGATACAGAGGAGATAGAGGAAACAATGATTCAGAGCACTGAAATTAGCCAAGATACCAAGGTAGCAGATGCTGTTCTATCCGTTGAGGATATTGAAGTAGAGGAGGTAGAAGAAGATGTAAGCGTTCCCTTTGCGGTAATAGAGAATGTACCGGTTTTTCCAGGTTGTGAAGACGGTACAAACGAGGAAAAAAGGCTTTGTTTTCAGCGTAAGGTCCAAGAACATGTACAAAAGAATTTTAAGTACCCACCCATTGCAGTTGAAATGGGTATTCAAGGAAAAGTTTATGTGCAATTTGTAATAGATCAGAAAGGATATATAAGAAATATTAAAACCAGGGGACCAAATGAATTATTGGAGGTAGAAGCGACCCGTATTATTGCCGCATTGCCAAGAATGACACCTGGTATGCAAAGAGGCAGGGCTGTTATGGTTCCTTATAGTATTCCAGTTAATTTTAAATTGATGTAACTATTTAATTCCATATACCTAAATTGAGCATTTATTTATAAGATAAGTATGTGGACCATTATTATTCTTGTACTTTATGTAGTTGTAGCCATATCCATTGTTATCAGCATATTGCTTCATGGCGCCAAACCATCTAAAAGTCTTAGTTGGCTCTTGGCCATATTTACCATACCTGTTGGAGGTATTATTTTATATCTCCTACTAGGTAGAAATAGGCGAAAAAACAAGTTACTTACCTTAAAGAAAAAGGCTTTTATAAACTTTCCAGAACCTACAACGGAGCATATTTCTTCTATGAGCGGAGATTACGAAAGGCTAATGAATTTGGTATATAGTAATTCTCATTTTTCACCTACAATGCACAATCGGTTAGGGCTTCTAAAAGACGGTAAAACCACTTTTGAATCCATATTTAAAGCTTTGGAGGATGCTAAAAGAACAATACATCTGCAGTATTATATTTTTGAAGAAGGAGATCTTGCCAATAAACTAATAACCCTTTTTGAAAGGAAAGTAGCGGAAGGAGTACAAATTAGAATGATTTATGATGCCATTGGGAGTCTTTCTTTAAGCAAAAAGTACTTAAAGGAACTAACCAAGATAGGGGTAGAAGTTTATCCTTTTCTTCCTTTTAAATTTGGTAGGTTCCTGTCTTCCCTTAATTATAGAAATCACAGAAAAATAATTGCTATAGATTCTTCTATAGCTTTTACGGGTGGCATTAATTTATCGGATAAATATCTAAAAGGAGATCCAGAGCTTGGTACTTGGCATGATATGCATTTGAGAATTGAAGGTAAAGCCGCCCTCCATCTTGATTATATATTTGCCATGGATTGGTTTTTGGTTAGTCAAAAGAAAATTAATTCAAACCTAGCATTGATCAAGAATATTCCAGAACCGGGTAAGCTGGTACAAATTATCTCCGGTGGACCTGATGATGATTTCGCATCGTTGGAACAGGCTTACTTGAGTATTATGTACAGTGCTAAAAAGTATCTATATATTACCAACCCATACGTTATACCAGGTCAAGCAATAATGCAGGCATTACAATCAGCAGCGCTTAGTGGTGTTGATGTTCGTTTATTAATATCCGCAAATGCGGATAATAAAATTGTAAACTGGAGTGTAAGGTCTTATTTTGAGACTTTATTAAAGGCTGGAGTTAAAATATTGCTTTTCCCCGATGGATTTTTACATAGTAAGATAATTGTTAGTGATGATAGTATATCAACTATTGGTACCGCAAATTTAGATGATAGAAGCTTTGAACAGAATTATGAGGTTAATGCCATAATTTATGATCAAGAGTTTGCAAAATTGTTAAAAGAGGATTTTCTAACTGATGCTGAATTAAGTAGTACGTTATCCTATGAAGAATTTATTAATCGCCCATGGACAGATAAACTTAAAGAGGGTTTTGGTAAGGTATTTAGTCCGTTGTTATGAGTTCATTAATTCTAGCCCTAATTCGTTTTTAGGTATTTTTCCTGATTCCCAAGTGTTAATGGTATCAAAGGTGATATTGGCAATGTTCTCCAACGCCTCTCGCGTTACAAAGGCCTGGTGTGGTGTAAGTAGCACATTGGAGTATGACAATAATTTTTTTAATTGCTCATCTTTTATACCGTCTTTAGAATGATCTTTAAAAAATATCCCCCTTTCTTTTTCATAGACATCCGTGCAATAGCCACCAATTCTGTTGTTTTCTAAAGCATTTATTAAATCTTTGGTGTGTATTATACCACCTCTTGCCGTGTTGATCAAGATTACGTCCCTTTTCATCAAATCCATTTTTTTAGAATTGATCAAGTCATAATTTTCATAGGTTAATGGTACATGAATACTAATGATATCCGATTGTATACAAACCTCATCTAAGGTTGTATAGGTTACGTTACATAGTTCTACAAGATCGTTATCGGGGACAAGGTCGGATGCTAATATCTTACAACCAAAACCATGCATGATCTTGACCATTATACTCCCTATTTTACCAGTACCAATAATACCAACAGTTTTACCATGAAGGTTAAACCCCATTAGATTATCTTGTAAAAAATTATAATTGTGTACCTGTTTATTGGCTATAGTTATTTTTCGGTTCAATGTCAACAAAAGTGCTACGGCATGCTCCGCAATGGCATGTGGTGAATAGTCTGATGCATTGGCAACCTTGAATCCAAGTCTTTTTGCCATTTTTAAATTAATATTATTGTGACCAGATGACCTTAATGTAATGTATTGTACTCCTAAATCCTTTAATTTTTCTAAAACTACAGAGGAGGCATCGTCACCAGAAAAAATACTTATAGCATCAAATCCAACGGCCATGATGGCGGTTTCTGAACCTAATGCTTCTTCGACATAGGTTACTTTGTGCATATCATTATTTGACTTTTTTAAAAAGGGGATCTCAAATTTTTTAGCACTATAGACCAGTAACTTCATTCTTTTCTTCTTTTCTAAAAATTAAATCTTGTTCTTCCATGGCTTTTACCACCAGTTTTATATAGTCCTTAACGGTTTTATCTATATTCTTTGGGTCCATAATGTCTATACTGCCCCTCCATATCATAGAGCGTTCCTTGCCTTCACAAATACAATACAAAGTTGTTTGGGCATGATAAATGGTAAATGTCTCATAGTAGTCTTCATTAAAGTAAATATCTTGGTGACTTAAATAATCATCATAAAAATCACCACGATGATCATCCCATTTCGAGGTTGTTGTTAAAAAACTTTCCCTGTTTTCAGATCCTATAATTTTTGTGAGTAAGATAGCGTCAAAACCTTTATCCAGAAGGCTTTGCTCAACATCATCAAGCTCTTTATCAGTTCTTTTGATATCTGTAAAGTCAACGTCAAAAACATCTAAACTACGCATAGCCTCCACATCCCTTTGCGCGAATTCTTTTTGGAGTTGACTCTCGAAGTTTGCTCTGGCATCCTTACTTTGGGCCATACCTACTATTAAAACTTTATTGGCATGGAACAATACAATATCTGGGTTTTTCCAATTCTCTACTAAGCTAGTAGAAGAGCATCCCATAAGAAGGACTAGTGTTATTAATATTAGTTTTTTCATTATTTAAAGGGTTTTAGTGTAATAAACGGTTTTGTTTTTCTTTTTTCATTAAAGTAGATATGAACTCAAAAAGGTTATTCTTTGCCTTCCAATACTTATTTGTGTAATTGTTCATTGTCTTGAGCAACTCTTTATGGGTTTCGATATAAGCTTTTTCCATTTTTATTTGGTCCACTTTATCAACCATTATTTCTAACTGATTTTCATGTGCCTTTATCTGCTCTATCAATTCAATTACCTCATTTTCTGCTTTCTCTATATTTGAAATAAGCTTTTTGCTTTCATCAAATATTTTTGGTTCTGAAAGTTGTAAAGAATAAAATTTAACAAGGTCATTTAAAAATAACTGTTCATCTTTTATAAAATTCAGTTCAGAAAGCCATAGTTTGGAGGCGGTATGCATTTCATCCGCACTAAGCCATTCTACATAAGTATGTTTTGTGATATTGGACTTCATGGCCTTGAATTTAATTACATCTAAAGTAGCCGAAGTCTGGTGGAATAAAAATGATAATTGTCAGTAAGTAGAATTTGTATTGTAAAGAAATAAGCCTAAGGTTTATGCTTTTTTAAAATACCACCGGTATAGTTAAAAAACTCAATTTTTAATTTTTGATAATCGTTCATAAAATTTTGAATGGATTCTTTCAGTCTTTCATGATTTTCAAAATCAACCGGATTAATTGGAATGTTCGTATGTTCCAATAATTCACCAATATTCTTCTGGTGATGGGATAAATGTTTAAGAATTGCTTCCTTTTTGTCTGTACACGTTTTTAAATGCGTTTTATATTCTTGCAACCGTTCAAAAAGGTTGGGGGTATTAGGCTCAAAAATATAAGAATTTAGCATTTTCCCCATGAAAATCAGTTCATCCTTTATAAATTGTAGGTTGGATTTATACCTTTGAATTTCCAAATGTACATTCCGAATCTTATTTTGAGTTTCTGATGTAGTTTCAGTGTTTTTCATGGTGATATATTTTGCCTTGTCAAACTTATTTTTAAGATGTTTGAAATGCAATGATCTGTATCATGCAGGTTTGTTTATAACAGAAATTCCAGTTCTTCATTCAATTTTGGAATATGAATATTCCAACCATATACATCCTGTATTTTAGACCTAAAGGCATCCAATGCGAGTGGTTCACCGTGAATTAAAAATACTTTTTCTGGAATGTTCTTAATATCATTCATCCAATATAAAAGCTCTTTTTGATCAGCATGTGCAGATAAACTCTCTAAATGTTCAATGGTTGCTTTTATTGGATAATATTTGCCAAATAGTTTTAACTCATGTGCACCCTCCAATAATTGCCTACCGCGCGTTCCCTCAGCTTGATAGCCCACTAATAATACCGTTGTAGATTCTTCATCTATCATTTGCTTTAAATAGGTCAATACCCTACCGCCGGTTACCATACCGCTACCTGCAATAACTATTTTAGGTCTAGGGTCATCAATTGTTTTCCATGTGTCTGCATATGAACTAATAATATTAAAGTGTTGACACATGGCATGGTATTCGTTAACAGGGAGTTTATGCCAATCAGGAAATCTTTCAAAAACAGATAAAACATTATTACCCATTGGACTATCGATAAAAATGGGAATATTGGGGATTTTATTGGTCTTGTACAATGTCCACAGTGTATACATTAAGGACTGTAAACGTTCTACCGCAAATGATGGAATAATAAGATTACCCTTTTTGTGAATGGTTTTCTTAACTAATTCTATTAAAAGGGATTCTATATTCTCTTGAGGATGTAATTTATTGCCGTATGTACTTTCTATGAACAAATAATCTGCCCATTTAGGAAGCTCTGGTGCTTCTAGCAAGGGGTCTGTTAATCTGCCAATATCACCTGAGAAAACGAATTGTTTACCAAATATTTCTAAATCTATAAAGGTCGCCCCAATGATATGGCCGTTATAATTAAACCTATATTTTACATTTTTAGTTAAGCTAACCCATTCATTTTTAGGTTTGGATTGAAATTGACCAATAGTTATTTCAGCTTCTTTTACCGTATAAAAAGGTAAGGCGGGATGATGTTTAGAGTAGCCTTCGGTATTTGCCCGTTCTGCTTCCTCTTCATGTATTTTAGCGCTGTCCAGCAGAATTATTTTTGTTATGGCAAGAGTAGGGGCAGTGCCTATTATTTTACCTTGGAACCCTCCTTGCGTTAACCTTGGTAAATATCCTGTATGATCTAAATGTCCATGGGTGAGTAATACAACGTCTATTTCGGAAACATCTATTGGTAAAGGTTGCCAATTATATTGCCTTAGTTCCTTTAAACCTTGGAACATTCCACAATCTATCATTAAATTTATTTCTGGGGTTTCAATATAAAATTTAGACCCTGTAACGGTTCCGGAAGCACCTAAAAAATGTATTTTAATACGGTTCATTTTTATTGTTGACAAAGCTGTTTTATCTCCTTAAGTATTTTTTCTTTTCTAACCGGGGCAATTCCTAAATGGTCCAAGAAGAATTTATCTTTCCACAATTGTCTACAAAGAACAATATCCCTTCCTAATAAAAATTGTTTTTCTCTGTTGCTTAATAAGGTGGAAACTGTAATTGGGTATAGACCTAAACGATCTATCCGGTCTTTGAAACCATCTCCTACAGGATGGTCCCAACTTAACAGATATAATCCTACACACTTACCATATTGGATAGCATCTTTAGTGAATCTTGTATTGGTGACCACCCAACCCACATCTAATACTTTTACTTCCTTTTTTTTAAGTTCCCAATGGTCTTTAACGTCTTTATATCTAGAATGTATGTATAATGGAATTTTCACATTGCAATTACGGCCTTCCTCATTATGAAATTTACATTCGATAATAATGACATTTCCATTTTTTTCAGCAATAACATCAATTTCATGAGTTACGCAAATGCCATTCATGATTTCATTGGTAGTGGTAGAATAACCTGAATATTTTAGTACTTCGGCAACAAAACGTTCAAAAGGAAAACCAGTTGGACCTAGCTCGTAAATGGCTTTTTTTAATTTGTATTTAGATGCAAAAACAGATTTGCGTTTTTTAAGTAGTGTAAATGCCCTGTTATAAATTTCCTGGGTAGAAATGCCTTCGTAAATCTCTTCATAGACTTTGTCCACTATTTGTTCAACAACATCATGTCCGGCTCCACTATGCTTTAATGAATTCCGCAATTTATCCATAGAGAACTTCACCTTTTCTCCAGAAGACTTTATGATATCTACATCTCTTTGGTTACCCATTTTGTCTATTTAGGTTAATTTCCATTTCTGGAATTTTCAGCAATTGCAAGGTCTGTGAAGCCAAGTTTACCTTACCACTGGTTTCAGTAAATGATTTCTGTATTTCTTGGAATAACTGATGCTTGGTTCCCCTTCTAAGTTTATAATCTGTAATATAGCGAAGATTAAGCTGTATCCAATTATCCGTTAGGTTCATGACCAATGTGGGTTCTAATTTTGCATCTTCTATGTAATAGCGGGTTACCATCTCTTTCCATTTTGCCATAGAATTTTTGGTATACTCCATTAATAGTTCTTCTGCTTTGTTCAATACCAACTTCTTGGCCAGTTCAATATCAGAATTAAAAGTTATCAATATGTTCAGTTCATCCCATACAAAAGGGAAATCCATGGAATAATTTTTTATTGGACCTTTAAAAACAAAGGAATTACTGATTTTAACGATTCGTCCTGAATAGTTATCACTGCTTACCCATTCTCCCATTTCCATGATGGTGGTGTAAATACTATCAATATCAATAACATCGCCCTTAATATTATTAACTTCTATACGATCACCAGGTTTGTAAACTCGAACAAAGAAGATATAAAAAGAACCGGCAATACTAAGAATGAGTTCTTGCAATGTGAAAGTTATACCCGCGGTAAAAAGACCAATAATAATTGTGTAATCCTTTATGCTTTCTGCGGTGAAGCTTATAAGGATTAATAGAATAATTAGAACATAACCGGCTATTTCTACTCCTTTTTGAGCCTTATATCTGATAGTTACATTTTCAATTCGTTTTTTTAACAATTTACGCAGAAAGGCAATGGAAACTAGAATAATGAACAACCACAATAAGAGTTTAATTAGTTTAGCAAAGAATGGTTTTTCTATTAATTCTAAAATTGCGTCCATGCACCTTTAATGTAAATTTTGACTATTATTAACAGATAAGCAGTTATAAAAGTTAAAAACCACTCTTATTTTTCAAAATACTTTTTAACCAAGGCAACAGTTTGATTTTCTGTCATGCTATCCGCTTTTACGGCAGAAATTATTTTACCGCTTATCATATTGTAGTTTTCATTTAATTCCGATATAAATTTATCCTTGGTTTCGGCAGGGCCAAAAACCGCTATTTCATCAGAATTAGTGAGGACTTCCACGAGTTTTTTGAAATATGCTTTAAGCTGATGTTTTTCTCTTTCTAGATATTTGCTATCCTGAACTACATCTTGTGGACCCCATTTCGCTGAGCGTGTCCTAGAACCACCAGATGGATTAAAAAACTCTAAATCTGACTTGATAGTTTCCAATGTATGGCCATTATTGGTTAAATGAACCACATGTGCTTTTTCCTTGTCTATCCAAATTCCTGTTTGTTTCATTCTTTTTATGTTTTATGTATATTAATGTAATGCTAGGATGGGTACAGTTGCATCGTAACCAATTTCTTTTATCAATGGTTTTGAAAACACACTGCCAAAGAAGTAATGTTTTCTATTAATAAATGCAATCATGTCACTGTCCCTACTTTCTACAAAAGAGGTTAATCCATCAGAAATATCTTTGTTGGTTATAATATGGAAGCTATGAGTTACATCACTAAAAATCTCATCTAACAATTGCCTGTTGGCTTCCTGCTGGTCATTTAATTCATGATTTTTGCTTACATATAAAACACTGATGGAAGCATCGTGGTCTTTTGCAATTTCTGTAAGATAGATTAGTTCTTTGCGTTTAAATGCCGACTTATAATCTGTTGGAAATACGATTTCTTTGGGTGTTGAAAACCGTACATCCTCTGGAACGGCCATTACAGGACATTCTCTTATTTTTTCCATGGCATTTACGGTATTACTGCCAAAAATAACACCCTTGGACCCGGTGGCACCTTTAGTACCCATAACTACCAAATCTATATCCTTTTTGGCAATTAATTTTTTAATCCCCTCGCCAAGAAAGTTATATTCAACAATAGTGTGTAATGTATGCTTAGGATTGTCGGGGTGTAATTTTAATATTTCCAATAGTTTATCAAATTGCTCCTCAACCTCACTTTTTGCAGTTTCATAAACGGCACTTCCAGGTTCCGGCATTATTAAGCTATCCGTTGAATATCCTGCTACTTGAAAAACATTTAACAAGTAAAAATCACAAGGTTGCTTTTTATATAAATCCAAGGTATACCTAATCGCATTTAGGGCATTTTTAGAAAAATCCGTGGGAATCAATATTCTTTTGTTCATAGTGCTATATTTTAGATACCTCTATAAATATAATTGTCACTACCTACATTAAAAATGATAATTGTCAGTCCCTTTCCGGTAATATTAAAAATGGGATTTCAGTATACATACTTAAATCTTTTATAACCGGTTCGCGAAAAAGCCGCTCTAAAAAACTTCGCTTATGATATACCATGGAAAATACATCTATGGTTAGTTTATCAAGGAATGAATCAATCACTTTGGCTTTTTGTGTAAACTCTTGCATCCAATGAAAGCTATGTTCAATGTCTTCTAAACACTCATCCAATTGTTTTCGATGTGTTTCTTGTTCATTATTTAATAATTCCTCTTCGTTAATGTGCATAATACGGATAGATGCTTTGGTTATTGATGCTAAATACACCAATGGCGCAATAGTCTCTTTGGAGCATCCTGATTTATAGTCCGTTATAAATGAAATTTCCTGAGGGGTTTTATAGTCTATCTGTTTGGGTATCGCCAAAATAGGACACTTTGAAACAGATTTTACTACATTTACAGTATTACTGCCGAAGAATATTTCTTTAGCACCGGTTTCTCCTTTACTACCCATTACTACAAGGTCTATCTGCTTTTCACTGATTATGTTTTCCATTACCTTGACAAGCTTGCCTTTTTGTGATATGGTTTTAAAAGAATGGTGGTGATTAGAATTATCAAGAGTAATTTTATGATAGGTATGGGTCAGTTTTTCTTTAGACTGTGTTTTTAGTCCTTCCATAAGTTTTTTACTTGGTAAAATCTGACCTTTTTTGTTATCTAAAAGTGTTGTTTCATTATAGACATTTAGAATATAAAAAGTGCATGTGTGCAATTTCATTAGTTGGGTAACATAAAAAAGTGCGTTATAGGCATCATGGGAAAAATCAGTAGTGACTAAAAAATTTTTCATAATCAAGATTATTATAATTGAGGAATAACCATAAACGGTACGGTAAGGTGGAATCCAATTTTTTTAATAACGGGCTCAATGAATAAACTTTCCAAAAAAGAGTGTTTATTCTGTACCATTACTAAGAGATTAATTTTAGTTTTTAATTGAAACTCATTAACTGCTGCAATGATTCCATTATCTGGCATTTCATGAAAAAGCCCCATGTTGCCAACCAATTCTTCTAACTGTTTTTGGTGTCTTAGCTGTTCAGGTGTTAAATCATATCCTACTCTTACGTGCATTACATTAATACGAGACCTATATACTTTTGCAAGTTTTAGCAGTTCTTGGATTTTTTCTTCGTTATATTCTATCTCATAATCAGTGGGGAACAGTATTTCCTTTGGTGCCTCAAATGGAAAACCGGGAGGCACTGCTATAACAGGGCATTTTGCTTTTTTTATCAAATGTACCGTATTGGTGCCCAACAATATTTCTTTAGCACCTGTAGCTCCCTTGGTACCCATTACAATTAAATCTATTTGCTCTGATTGTATGGTCTCTAATATTTCACCTATCAGGGTATTAAAGGCAGTGTGTACTATTATGGTATGCTTATTATTATTGAATTCTTTTTCCAATCGTTCCTTTAGTTTTTCCAATTGGGTCAAAGAGGTTTCCTGCATTACGTCTCCCAAACCTATTTGTCCAGGACTTCCTATTAGATATTCGGTATGATAAATTGGAGGTGTGTACGTATGCACCAAATAAAATGTACACTCAATATCTTTAAAAAGTTGAAGGGCATAGGTAATGGCTCCATATGCATTATCCGAAAAATCTGTGGGCACTAAAATTCGTTTCATAGATATGTTATTGATAGTTTTATAAAACTAGTGGACTAGCGTACTAAAAAACATGATAATGGTCAGTTTAGAAAATCTATGTTTTATATACTATTGATAAAAATTATGAAAAGACAATTTTTATCAATAGATATTATGCTTCATGTAAAACTAAAAAGGGAACTTTAGTATGATAGCTTATTTTTTCTACTGTGGGCCTAAATAATATCCGTTCTAGAAAATTTAGGTTTTTTGCTACCATTGCGATGATATCTATGTCCCGACTTTCTGTAAAACACTGAACAACACTTTCCAGTTTATCACCAGAAACTGAGTGAAAACTATGCTCGATGTCTTTAAAGTAATTATCTAAGAAATCCTTATTTTTTAATTGTGAGTTAGATAAGTTCTTGCCAGTTTTAGTGGCATGCAACATTCTAACAGATGCGTTATTTAAAAGTGCCAGTTCCTTAACATCATTTAATACTTCAATGTGGTAACTCATTTCATAATCTGTAGGCAATGCTATTTCTTTTGGTCTTTGATATTCCGTATCCTCAGGAACGGCCAAAACAGCACATTTAACTTTTGTAATTACATTACCGGTGTTACTTCCCATGGCAACCGCCTTAAGACCTGTTGCACCTTTGGTACCCATAATAACAAGTTCTATATTTTTTTCTTCTACCAATTGTTTTATGTGATCCGTAAAAAAACCATAGAAAACAGAAGTATGAAACGTGTGTTTGCTATTATAGGGCAAATGTTCAATATCTGAAAGTACGTTTGCAAGTTTAGCTCTACTTTCTTTTAAAAGATTCTTTTCCATTAACTCCTGTGAAGTATACATAGCTGCTTCACCTCCGGTAAAAGCAACAATGGGATGTACATGTACCAGATAAAAGGTGCATTGTACTTTTTTGTATAAATTCAGGCCATATTTTATGGCATTCCAAGCGTTATCGGAGAAATCGGTTGGTATCAAAATATTTTTCATGATAAGAATGATTTTAGCTAGGATTAAAGTAATTGTTTTTTAGCCTTTTAGGTATGACATATATCATAACAACCATTATCATATAGTCATATTTTTATTGAATAATTTATCGAATGAAGGAATCATAAATACCAACAGCGATGGACAAGCTAGTAAAATGGAATGACGAATTGAGAGGACTTATTTCTGAGGTGGAGTTTTATAAGGACGATATAAAATTCATAGAAATGCTAATTAATAGGTTTTTAGAGGATATGCTGAAGCATGAAAATTTAGACGAGTTACGTGAGAGTATGATGAGGTTGCATACATTAAAGACCAAATGTAATACCTTGTTAAAAGGCCTAAAGCATCATCGACAAAACCTGAATAAAATATCGAATGTGGAAAATGAAAAGAATATTTCCAAATTTGAAAATTTACAGAACAATCTAACAGAAGATGTTACTGGTTTTAGACTGGAATTCCAAAACGTAAAACAAGAAATTTACAGATTTGCCGATGATTATCTTGAAATCAAAAAAGATATAGAAAATGCCATTGAAGAGGAGAAAATAAGAAGTTCACGAAATTTTTGATTACTTATTTTTCATCGAAAGCAAGCCAGGCCAATGCTGCCGGACCCAATACCGCATCTGATCTTGTAGCTTTAGACAATAGAACTTTTATTTTTCCCTTATATGCAATGAAAAGGTTTTTTTCCAAACTCTTTTTAATAGGATTTAAAAGGACATTCCCAGCTTTGCTTAATCCTCCTGCCAGTATAAATGCTTCTGGGTCTAAATGGGCAACCGTATCAGCCATTTTTCTACCCAAAATTTCACCAGTTTGTTCAAACGCCTTTAGTGCTATACGATCCCTTTCCAAGGCTGCATCAGAAATATTTTCCCCATTCAACTCTTCAAAACTGTAGCTTCGCATTATGGAATCTGTATTCATGGTTGCTAATAACTCAAAAACCGTTCTTCTAATTCCTGTAACTGAGGCATAAGTTTCCAAACAACCACTTAACCCACAGTTACAGGATCTACCATTGGGATCTACATTTACGTGTCCTATTTCACCTGCTACCCCATGTTCTCCAACCAATAGCTTACCGTTTACAACAATACCACTTCCAAGACCTGTTCCTAACGTAAGAATTACAAAGTTTTTCATGCCTTTGGCAACACCAAAACTCATTTCGCCTAATGCAGCGGCATTAGCATCATTGGCAATGGTTACGGGTAGTTTAAAAGTACTTTTGAGTGCCGTTTTAAGTGGTACAAGTTCCCCCCATTTTAGGTTGGGTGGATTTTCCATATTACCTGTTAGCGGATTGGCGTTGGGTGCCCCTACGCCTAAATGTATAATCTTGGTATTGGTGCCTACTTTGGACCTTAACAAGTCCACTTCTTTTTGTAATCTTTTTTTGAAATCGGAAAATGGTAAATGAGATTCTGTACGTATGATTTTTTTGTCCAGGATTTCACCCTTCCTGGTAACCAAGCCAATTTTAGTAAGGCTGCCACCTATGTCTATTCCAATTACAACTTCTTCTGCCATAACAATTGTTTATAACTCTTTGCAAAGGAAGATAACATTATTTTATTACTAACTGACCTTTGTCATTTCGGGAGTACAAATCATACTATATTTTGATTGAAAATTTGAACTATGAAAACAATTGCCTCAATAAAAAATATAGATAACTGTAAAAACAAAAACATTATTATTAGAAATCTAAGTCGTATTATGGATATTCGTATTTTGGATATTGATTTGGATAACGGTATTATTTGTCTCCAATATGAAAATCCCTTGACAATTGAACAAGTAAAAAAGGAATTGTCAAGAATAGGTCACCCCATCCAAAATTATACGGTAAAACGCCCAATTAAATCTTATGCTGTAAAACATGGCGATACCACTATTTCCCCTTTGTCAAAGACTAGATCAAGCGAAAGATATCTTTTTCTTAATCAATTAGAGGGAAAATAAGAAATGGCACTTCTGTATGAAAGGCTAGACGTTTAATGACATTTTCTTTGGTTAATTTTTCAAAAAAACTGTGCCAATAATTTATCATGCCAATTAATTCTATAGTGTTGGTTTTGGATGCGTAGTCCATAATAGCTTCTGAAATTCTGTTTGCTCCATTTACTTCTTCAAATCTATACCTAAGACCATTTAACCTTTTATTTAATAATTTTTTGCAATTCTCTTGTTCAGTACTTAGACCAATTCCTTTATCCACATGTACTATTATAATTTCTGAATTATAAAGTTGGGCAATTGAAATTAATGGAACCAACTCTATTGCGGTATACGTATGTTCAAAGTTGGTGGCAAAGGCTATTTTTTTGGGAAGATTAAAAGCATAGGAAGCCGGTACGGCAACAATTGGACAATAATTAAAATTTTTAATGACCTTAATAGTACTACTTCCCATAAATACTTCTTTTACCGCTGAAGAGCCTTTTGTTCCCATGAAAACATAATCTATATTATTTTTAACTGCAATACGTCCGATACCATTTACCAACGAATCAGCAACACTATGTCCTAGGATAGAGTGAAGTGTATTGTCCATCATAGATCTTAAATCCTCAAGAAGATTGGATATCTTACGTTCTGACTCTTCTTTTATTGCTCGGAACAATCTTGTATCCTTAGCTTTTCCCATAGTACTGCTTAAACTAGAAGCGCCAACTTCATACGTATTTAAAATATGAAATTCGCAGTTCACGTCTTTGAATAAAAAAAAGGCATATTCAATGGCATTACGAGCATTAGCAGAAAAATCTGTTGGTAATAGAATTTGTAATGTTTTCATTAGCTTTTTTTATTAGGATATAAGCATATTTATCTTCACTTTTCTGGTAGCATTAAAACGGGTATGGTAGAATGGAATGCTATTTTTTTAATGACCGGTTCACCTATAATTTTTTCCCAAAAAGAGTGGTGATACCTAATTAAGGCCATTAAATCTGCAGTGTTTTCTGTAAGATAATTTTGGACACTTTTGGAAATATTACCCATAAAAGGAACATTATGATAAGTAAAGGGTATGCCATTAATGCGTTCTTCCAGAATATTTTTGTTAGATTTTTGGGTTTCATTAAGTACATATTCAACGGACACATGCAGAATATCAACTTTTGATTTCCAAAGTTTGGCTAATTCCGTTAGTGGTAACAATTCAAATTTTTCAAAGAATCTTGTGAAATCTGTTGGAAAGACTACCGTTTTAAGTCGTTGAAAATTAAAATCTGAAGGAACAGCAATAATAGGTGTACTCTTGACCTTTTTAATGACTTTTACAGTACTACTGCCCATAAATACTTCTTTGGCGCCAGTAACCCCCTGTGTGCCCATAAGAATTACATCTATGTCTTGTTTTCTAGTTATGTTCTCTATGGCTTCCTCTAAAGTTTCGGATATAGAAATTGTTTCAAAAATATGCTTAGAATTAGAATGGTGCTCGTTTAAATACTCTTTTACCTTTTCTAATTCTTGAATAGAGTATTGAGAAAGAGAATCATAAATGACCCCTAATCTTTGTTGGCCCTTTTTTCCAAGAAGATTTAATGAACTAGGTTCATAGGCATGTAGAAGATAAAAATGGCAACTTACATCTTTATACAATTTAACTGCAGTAAAGATGGCGTTCCATGCATTGTCAGAGAAATCTGTTGGGAGTACTATTTTTTTCATTTTTTTGTGTTAAAAATTTATCTTGGTAGATTTTGTAATACTAAAAATGGCACTTTGATTTTTAAACCAATCTGGTCTACAGTGGAACGATAAAGCATATCCTCTAATAATGAATGCCTAGAGTTAACCATTACCAATAAATCTATATTCTCTTTGGTTATGTATTCAATTATAGCCTCGCCTTTATTTTTAACTGGAACCGTTTCAAAAAAGAGTTGTGCATTTGGCAATGACTGTTTAATAAAATGCTGATTGTCTATTTGTCTTTGA
>CBFIGW010000003.1:0-54411 GCA_965662155.1 Maribacter sp.
ACTACCGGTCTGGTTGCCTATATGACCATAGTTGGTGCCGTAATTGCAATAACCATGAATTTGGAACCAAAGCATGACTTTGCAAGATTTCATATTCGCCAAGCTTTTGGGCTTCATCTTATGTTTCATGCTTTTGCACTATTCTCAAGTGTTTGGTATAGTCAATATGCCCTATACGGATTATATCTTTGTTATATTGTTTTATGGGTGTATGGTTTTCTAGGAGCTATTAGCAATAAAAAACAATTGGTTCCTATTGTAGGCACATATTTTCAAAAATGGTTCACCTTTATACAATAATCAAATGACAGTAGCCCCCCTTTCATTAGAACATATTATTAGACCTTCGACACTAAAAGATAAGAAACCGGCCGTTTTATTTATGCTGCATGGCTATGGCAGTAATGAAGAAGACCTATTCTCTTTTGCACAAGAACTACCGGAAGAGTTATGTATTATTTCAGTTAGGGCACCGTACCCGTTACAACCATTTGGACATGCCTGGTATGCCATAAATTTTGACGAAGGCAAAGGAAAATGGAGCGATGACGAACAGGCGAAAACCTCAAGAGATAAAATAGTTACATTTATAGATGAGGCATGTTCAACCTATCATTTAGACGATTCAAATATTACTTTATTAGGTTTTAGCCAAGGTACTATCTTAAGTTTTGCCGTAGCCCTCTCCTACCCTAACAAAATTAAAAATGTTATTGGTTTAAGTGGCTATATCAATGAACGAATACTAAAGGAAGGTTTTAAAAACAATGACTTTTCCAAATTAAAGATATATACATCGCACGGCCAAGTAGACCAAGTAATACCATTGGAGTGGGCGGAGAAATCACCAAAAATTTTAAGTGAATTAAACATAGAACATGTTTATGAAGAATTCCCTTCGGGTCATGGTGTTATACCACAAAACTTCTATTCCTTTAATAAATGGCTTAAAGATAAAATTTAGTTGTTTCTGGTATATAAAAGGTGATCTATCATCGTAAAATCTACCCCTAAATCATCTTTCAATTCGTATTTAATTAGAAGCTCTCCCCAATATTTACCATCAGAAAAATCGGTTAAAATCCATTTATGGTTTAAAACCTTGATTTTATTAATCTTAAAATCGTTTTGCATGCCCTCATAGGGAACGAGCGGGTTATCACCTTTAGACTCATTGGTTTCCAATAGTTTGTCCGCAATATACCTAGCCGGATTCTCCAAATCTAAATGGTCATAGTAGGCTAAAGCATCGTCATTATTTTCCAATGAGAAATATTGCATTTCCAATACTTTTAATTCTGAAGATTGAACGGAATCTTTGAGTGTGTTAACCTTAGTTTGAAGCCTGTTGATCTGTTCAGCATTTGCTTTGGCCATTTTACCGCTGCTAACTATTAGGTAAAGACAAATTAATGCAGCGAAAATAAATAAGTAAAGGAATATGCTTTTTTTCATTTTTAAATTTCAATTGTAAGATTATCGTAAGCTAAATGTACGTTATTTGGTAATGTTTTCTCAACCTCTGCATGGAACCCCAACAAATGGCTAATATGAGTTAAATAGGCTTTTTCCGGTTTGATCAATGCAACAAAATCCAAAGCTTCCTCCAAATTAAAATGAGAATGATGCGCTTCTTTTCTTAAGGCATTAACCACCAATATTTTAGTGCCTTTTATTTTCTCAATTTCTTCCTTTTCTACTGTTTTAACATCGGTTAAATACGTAAAACCACCTATCCTAAAACCAAGTACTTTTAATCTGTTATGCAAAACCTCAATAGGTGTAACTTGCTTATCACCTATTTTAAAAGTATCGTTCTTATTAATCGTGTTAATCGCAACAGATGGTGCACCTGGGTATTTATTACCCTCCTCAAAAATATAATCAAATCGTCTTTTTAAAGAATTCACCACACGTTCATGGGCATAAATTGGAATATCGCCCTGTTTAAAAAAGAAAGGTCTAATATCATCTATACCTGCCGTATGATCAGAATGTTCGTGGGTAAAAAGGATGCCGCTAAGTTTATCTATTTGATTCGTTAGCAATTGTTGTCTAAAATCTGGCCCACAATCAATAACATAATTGTAATTTTCCCAAGACAACAGGACGGAAACGCGTAATCTTTTATCACGTGAATCCGAACTTAAGCATACCGGATGGTTACTTCCTATTATAGGAATACCCTGAGAAGTTCCTGTTCCCAAAAATGTAACTTTTAATCCCGCGTCCATGTATTCAAAAGTAATTCATATTTGATAAATTATCGCACTCTTATTTATAAGAAAGGCATAATCTTTGAATATTTACAGGAAGAAATAAATCTTTTATATTTTTTACTCCTATTGTTATCTAGGTTATGCATTCTTTATAAATTTGTTAAAATAAAAACACAATAATGGCTTCAGTTTTAAAAAAAGAAAGTGCTTTTGAAAACATACCATCTATTAAGGCAAAAACCTTAAGAATAAATTTGAATCCAGATATTTACGGAACTTTTGCTGAAATAGGTGCAGGGCAGGAAACAGCAAGACATTTTTTTAGATCTGGCGGGGCTTCAGGTACGATTGCCAAAGCCATGAGTGCTTATGATAAAGATTTTAGTGATGCCATTTATGGTACCGAGAAAGACGGTAGGTACGTAACACAAGCAAGGTTAAAAACCATGTTGCATTACGAAATGGAATTGATGGAGGAAAGAATAAGTAGGGAACACCATCCTGAAAGACTTTTCTTTTCCTATGCCAATACAGTAGCCACTATTGATTTTTCCAAGAGATATAAAGGCCATGGATGGGTTGGTATTAAATACCAATTAGACCCAAAACAAAAAGAACTTGATGAAATAGTTTTGCACATTCGTTTTAAACAGAATGAAGCAAGGTTACAACAGGAAACATTGGGCATACTTGGTGTTAACCTAATTTATGGCGCATTTTACAAATACCATAAGCCTAAAAAAATGCTTAAATATTTGTACGACCATATTGATAAGGATACGTTGGAAATTGATATGATCAATTTCTCGGGGCCTAATTTTAAGGATGTAGACAACAGATTAATGAGTCTACAATTAATTAGAAACGACATGACGGATGCCGTTATGTTTGGACCTGATGGCAATAACCTTTTACCTGCAGCTGTTCTTTACAAAAAGAATATTTTGGCACTTAGAGGAAGTTTTAGACCTGTTACCAAAGTAAACTTGGACATGTTTGAAAAATCCTATGATATTTTTATCAGAGATCCGCAAGTAGACCAGGACAATAGTATCGTAATTTTTGAAATTACACTCTCCAACCTTAAAGCATCGGGTGAAATAGATGAAGAAGATTTTATGGGAAGGGCAGAATTGTTATGTTCTCTTGGGCACTCGGTAATGATTTCAAAATTCCAAGAGTATTATAAATTGGTAGAATACTTTAATAACTATACCAAAAATAGAATTGGTTTAACCATGGGGGTTAATAACCTTGTGGACATTTTTGATGAAAAATATTATCGCCATTTAAGCGGTGGTATATTGGAAGCCTTTGGTAAATTATTTTTTAAGGATTTACAGGTTTATCTGTATCCAATGAAAAATTCTGAGACTGGACAAATCATGACCAGTAACAATGTAAAAGTTCATCCTAGAATGAAAGAATTATATAAATTCTTTAAATACAATGGCAAAGTGATGGACATTATTGATTATGAGCCAGAAGTTATGCATATTTTCTCTAGGGATGTTCTCAAGAAAATAATGAACAATGAGGCAGGTTGGGAAGAAATGCTACCGGAAGGAATTTCTGAAATAATCAAAGAAAAAAAGCTTTTTACAAAAAAAACAATTGCCCACAGCAAAGAAATTAAATAGTTTAAAAGTAAATAAGCCCCTGTAATTAGGGGCTTATTTTTTTCTAATCTAATAATTGTGCGGCATGGTCTTTAGTCTTCACCTTGTCTATAACTTTGGTTACCACCCCATCCCCATCAATTACGAAGGTTTTCCTGTGTATACCATCGTATTCCCTCCCCATGAATTTTTTAGGACCCCATACTCCAAAGGTATTAATTACGGTATGGTCTTCATCCGCCAATAAAGGAAAAGGGAAATCATATTTATTTTTAAAATTAAATTGTCTTTTTGGACTATCCGCACTTACGCCCAGTAATTCGAATCCTTCACTTTGTAATTCCTTATAATTATCCCTTAGATTACAAGCTTCAGCTGTACATCCCGGAGTACTGGCCTTTGGATAGAAAAAAACAATTAATTTTTTACCCGAATAGTCAGATAAATTTATAGTATTGCCATCCTGATCTATAGCGGAAAATTCAGGAACTTTATCATTAACTTTTAAAGTATTCATAGTATTATTTTTTAAATAATGTTTAAGTATATTATCTCAAAATTAAACAAATAATGACGAAAGCCGAAAAAGTAGCCTTTACAATTTCAAAATTAAATGAACTATATCCTGAAATACCTATACCCTTAGATCATAAAGACCCATATACTTTATTAATAGCGGTATTAATGTCAGCACAAAGTACAGATGTAAGGGTTAACCAAATTACACCTAAGCTTTTTGAGCAAGCGGACAACCCCTATGACATGGTGAAATTAACTGTAGAGCAAATTAGGGATATCATAAGACCAGTAGGCTTATCACCAATGAAATCTAAAGGGATTCATGGTTTATCAAAAATTTTAATTGAAAAATACAATGGTGAAGTTCCTACAGATATTTCCTTGTTAGAGGAATTACCTTCTGTTGGCCACAAAACTGCTAGTGTGGTAGTATCACAGGCCTTTGGAATACCAGCTTTTCCAGTAGACACGCACATTCATAGGCTTATGTATAGATGGGGATTTACCAACGGTAAAAATGTAGTACAGACAGAAAGAGATGCAAAGAGACTGTTTCCAAAAGAATTATGGAACGATTTGCATTTACAAATTATTTGGTACGGTAGGGAATATTCTCCGGCACGAGGTTGGAACTTGGATAAGGACATTATCACAAAGACCATTGGGCGTAAAACAGTTATTAAGGACTACTATAAAACAAAAAAGTCTCGCTAAAGCGAGACTTTTATTCTAGTTTAAAAAGGTTTCAAACCTCATGTTCTTATATTCAATATCATAGAGTGCCTGTGAAAAACTCAATAAAAAATTGATTGTTTTTGGGCATACCTTATTGAACTCTGTTCGTTTTTGGTAATTGTTTGAGTAAATTTTTTCCATATCTCCAATGTTGTTACAATTAGATTAACGCAACAAAAAAGGAAATATTGTCAGGATGTATATTTTGCGTTCTTAGTTGGTAAGTGCAATATTGTTTTTCTCAATTATTTTTCTAAGGTTAATAAGTGCATAACGCATTCTTCCTAAAGCGGTATTTATGCTAACTCCAGTATTTTCAGAAATTTCTTTAAAGCTCATATCCTTATAGATCCGCATTAACAAAACTTCTTTCTGATCATCAGGTAATTCTTCTACCAAATACCTAAGGTCTGTATCTATCTGGTCTTTTATAAGTTGTTTCTCAGCATTTAACTTATCATCGCCGATTACAGAAAATATATTAAAATCATCGCTTCCCTCAAACTTTGGCATTCTTTTGTTCTTTCTAAAATGATCAATGATCAAATTATGGGATATTCTCATTACCCAAGGAAGAAATTTACCTTCCTCGCTATATGTTCCTTTTTTCAAAGTTTTAATAACTTTAATGAAAGTATCTTGAAAAATATCTTCAGTAATATCTCTATCCAAAACTTTAGAATAGATGAAACTGGTGATACGTTGATTATGTCTGTTGATTAAAACTTCTAGCGCTTTTTCATCTCCACTGATATAATCTCTTACTAATTCTGAGTCTTCAATTTGTAATTTCATAATAGTTATTTTCTTTGGCGGTTAAAGATTTAGGCTTTTTGGTTAGTATTTAATATTTGTTCTTTGTTTCTGGAGTAAAACTATAGAAAAGGAGTCCTGTAGGAAAAAGTATGTTGTAAAACCCCTTAATTTTGATGTGAAACAACGAAAACATAATTTCCAGTACAATAAATGCCTATTTTGAAAGTTGCGCGACTTTATTAATTGGGAGGTTAATAGTTTCCATGAATTACTCTTTATTCCAATGAAAGCATAAAAAAAGCCCCCAAAGGAAAAAATCCTTTGGGGGCTACTATATTAAGTTATGTTTTCGCTAATTCAAGTTACTTTCAAATTGATGACCGTTTACTTCCGATATATTTAACGAATTGGAGTAACTCAACAAAAATTGTATTGCCTCTGAACTAGTTTCAACTGTGCTGAATTTATCTTTTTGTTTGGTGTAAATTTTTTCCATACTATTTCTATTTTTGGTTCAGTTGTAGAACGGTAAGGAAATAAATATAGTAAAACCAGTCGACGTGCTACCAATTAATTCGTTAAAACTATATTATTGGCCTCAACTAACTTTCTAAGATTAATAAGGGCATATCTCATTCTTCCTAAGGCAGTGTTTATACTTACACCTGTATTGTCTGAAATTTCCTTAAAACTCATATCCTTATATATACGCATTTGCAAAACCTCTTGTTGATCTTCCGGCAGTTCCTTAATCAATTTAGTCAAGTCTTGATCTATTTGATCTTTGATCAATTGCTTTTCTGCATTTAGCTTATCATCACCCATTAAGGAAAACACATTAAAGCTATCCGATCCATCAAACATTGGCATCCTATTATTCTTTCTAAAATAATCTATAATAAGGTTGTGGGCAATACGCATAACCCAAGGTAAGAATTTCCCCTCCTCATTATAAGCACCTCGCTTAAGGGTTCTAATAACCTTCATAAAGGTGTCTTGAAAAATATCTTCGGTTAGTTCACGGTCTCCTACTTTTGAATAGATAAAACCTGTTAATCTAGCATTATGCCTACGAATTAGTGCTTCTAATGCTCTTTCGCTTCCGTTAATATATTCTTTTACGAGTTGGGAATCTTCAATAATTGGATTCATAGCTTTACTTTTTGTGGGTTAAAATTTGGCCCAAACTCAATAGAGAAAGGGTCTTGTGGGTCATTTCTAACTTAAAAAGTAATTTTATGCTATAGGCTTATTGAATAAATATTATAAAACAAAGATAAAAAAAAATCAATACTCTAAAAAAAATGTGAAAAATAAAACCTATTTAAGAGGTAAAAATAGATTTACATGGTAGAAAAAATACCTTATCGTATCTTTGCCAAATTATAAAATTCTATGCCTTCAATTGCTGAAATAAACCCAAAGGAAAACATCATTATTAAAGGTGCAAAATTGCATAACCTTAAAAATATTGATGTTGTTATACCAAGAAACAAATTAGTTGTGATTACAGGTCTTTCAGGATCAGGGAAATCTAGTTTGGCGTTCGACACGCTTTATGCCGAAGGTCAAAGAAGGTATGTAGAAAGCTTATCCTCCTATGCCAGACAATTTTTAGGGAAATTAGATAAACCCAAAGTTGATTATATAAAAGGAATTGCCCCCGCGATAGCCATAGAGCAAAAAGTGAACTCGACGAATCCAAGGTCAACGGTAGGTACAACAACAGAAATTTATGACTACCTAAAACTTTTATTTGCCAGAATTGGTAAAACGTATTCACCTGTATCCGGTAAAGAGGTTAAGAAAAACACGGTATCGGATGTAATTACATATGTAAAATCTTTTGAAGAAAATACAAAGCTTCTTTTATTGGCCCCAATAACTATAAAGGAAGAAAGGGATCCGGTTAAATCGCTACAGCTATTCTCCAAACAAGGTTACGCCCGCATAAAATATAAGGGCAAAGTCTTGCGTATTGACCAAGCACCCGAGGATGTTGATAGAAATTTTGATTTGGTTGTGGACAGAATAATAACCAAGAACGATGAAGATTTTTACAATAGATTGGCAAATGCTGTTGATACTGCCTTTTTTGAAGGTAAAGGTCAATGTGCCATAGAAATCTTGGAAAGTGGCGAACAACAGCTGTTCAGTAATAAATTTGAGCTGGATGATATTCAATTTTTAGAACCCAATGTTCATCTTTTTAGTTTTAATAATCCGTACGGAGCTTGTCCTAAATGTGAAGGCTATGGTGATGTTATAGGAATTGATGAAGACCTGGTAGTTCCAAACACCGCCTTGTCTGTTTACGAAAATGCAGTTTTCCCGTGGCGTGGAGAAAGTATGGGCTGGTATAGAGACCAATTGGTGAATTCTGCCTACAAATATGATTTCCCCATACACAAACCTTGGTTTGAGCTAACCGATGAACAAAAAAAGTTAGTATGGGATGGAAACGACCATTTTATAGGGTTGCATAACTTTTTTGAAACCTTAGAGGAAAAAAGTTATAAGATTCAAAATAGAGTGATGCTCTCGCGTTACCGCGGCAAAACTAAATGTAACGTATGTAATGGTAAGCGTCTTAGAAAGGAAACGGACTACGTTAGAATTGATGGAACCTCTATCTCGGAATTGGTGGGAATATCAATTGAAAAATTAATTGTCTTTTTTAATGATTTAAAACTTAATGAGAACGACACTCAAATCGCCAAGCGCTTACTTAAAGAAATAAATACTCGTTTGGGCTTCTTGGATAAAGTTGGTTTAAGCTACCTTACCTTAAATCGTAAATCAAATACCTTATCTGGAGGTGAGAGTCAGAGAATAAACCTAGCAACATCATTGGGAAGTAGTTTGGTAGGTTCCATGTATATTTTAGATGAGCCAAGCATAGGGCTGCACCCAAAAGACACAGAAAATCTAATTGAGGTATTACTTTCGCTACGTAATCTAGGTAATACGGTAATTGTTGTGGAACATGATGAGGATATCATGAAAGCTGCGGATGAAGTTATAGATATTGGTCCAGAGGCAGGTACACATGGCGGTAATGTGGTGGCACAAGGCACATTGGAGGAAGTTTTAAAATCTTCATCACTAACTGCCAGTTATCTAAATGGTAGTATGGAAATAAAAGTTCCTTCGGATAGGCGTACCTCTAAAAACCATATCGCAATTGAAGGTTGTCGCGAAAACAACCTTAAGAATATTAATGTGACTTTTCCTTTAGATATGCTTACGGTTGTAACCGGAGTATCCGGCAGCGGTAAAAGTACATTGGTCAAAAAGTTATTGTATCCAATAATTTTAAAAGAAGTAGGTGGGTATGGAGAAAAAGCAGGTCAGTTTAGTTCAGTGTCGGGAAAATATAAACATATAAAACATGTTGAGTTTGTTGATCAAAATCCAATAGGCCGTTCTTCTAGATCCAATCCGGTTACCTATATCAAGGCCTATGATGATATTAGAAACTTATATGCAAATCAGAAGCTAAGTAAAATTAGAAATTACCAAGCAAAACATTTTTCATTTAATGTTGATGGTGGTAGATGTGAAAAATGTAAAGGAGAAGGAGAAATTACTGTAGAAATGCAGTTTATGGCTGATGTTCACTTGGAATGTGATACCTGCGGAGGTAAACGATTTAAAAAAGACGTTTTAGAAGTTACATTCAACAATGCCAATATTGATGACGTTTTGCATATGACCATTGATGATGCCATAGATTTCTTTACTACCGGTGAGCAACAAAAAATTGTAACTAAATTAAAACCTTTACAAGATGTTGGTTTAGGATATGTTACTTTGGGGCAGTCTTCCTCTACCCTATCTGGCGGTGAGGCACAACGTATTAAGCTGGCTTCTTTTCTGGTTAAAGGCACTACCAAAGACAAAGCGCTCTTCATTTTTGACGAGCCTACAACAGGGCTTCATGTCCACGATATACAGAAATTATTAAAATCGTTCAATGCCCTAATAGCCAAAGGACATTCTGTTATAGTGATAGAGCACAATATAGAATTGATCAAATGTGCCGACTATGTTATAGATTTAGGCCTTGGAGGAGGAGAAAATGGCGGACAATTAATTGCCGAAGGCACTCCGGAAGAAGTGGTGAAAAGCAAAACATCCTTTACCGCTAAATATCTAAAAGATAAATTGTAACAATACTCAATATCTTCATTTTTAATTTTTAAATTAATTTTAATATACTGATAATCAATTATTTAAATGTATTTTAAAATTTTTGGCACGCTGTTTGGTATATGTTAACCGAGTGTGAATATTTACACTTAGAATTTAAAACCTTATATCATGAAAAATTTAGTACTCCTTTTTACGGCGATGATTTTAGGCACAACAGGTGTCTTTGCCACAGGTACAAACGAAGATAAGGTTGCAATACGCAATGCTTATAGATACGACAACTCATTTATTTTTGTTGAAAATGGCATTACGTTTTCAGTATATCCAGATGGTGAGTTTGATTTTTATATTGAAGACCGAGTTACTGGAAGAAGAAATGGAATAACATTTAATTCCGGGTATGATTACAGTCCATATGCACAATACGATGATTATGGTGCGGTTATACAAGTAGAGAACGTTCCTATTTATTATGACTATTATGGTCGAGTTTCACAAATTGGTGATGTAAACATTAATTATAGAAACGGTAGAGTACGTAGAGTTGGTGGTATGTATGTATATTATAACAACAGAGGTTTATATGATTATCATACAGGATACATAAACATATACAATAGAAACTATGTGTATCGCCCTTTCCATAGGTGGTTTGCAAGACCTGCTTTAAACTTATGTTTAGTATTAAACAGACCATACAGAAGGTATTATGCACCTATAAGATATACATATTATAGACCTTATAGATATAACCAAAGAAGAGCGTATGTAAAAATTGGTAGAGAACATAGGTACAATAAAGTACGTAGAGAGAGAGCCAATATATACCGTAACGATAATAGAGTAGCAGTACGTAACAGTACCTATAGAACTAATAGATCTGTAGCAAAAAATACAAATCGTAATGAAACACAACGTAGGGTTGTTGCTAATAATACGGCAAGAACTAATAGAGGAAACAACGCTTCTAGAACTACTACAGTGAAAAGAAATACTACGGTAAAGCGCAGTAACGGTAACATTGGCAGGTCTGAACAAGGTAGAACCGTTACAAAGAGAGAAGTAACGAGAACGCCTAGAAGTACTACTGTAAAAAGAAGTACAAAAACGTATAGAAAACCTGTTAATAGTGGACGCTCGGTTGCACAAACAAAAACAACAAAAAGAAGTAGTGCCAACAGGGCCGTAACAAAGGCCCCAACAAGATCTAGGAATACAGTGTCTAGAAGCACAAGTAAAAGATCTGTGAGCAAAGCACCTTCTAGAAGTACAAGAAATAATAATACAAGGTCTGCAACTACAAGAGGTAGTAGAAGACAATAAAAATAGTTTTTAGGTTGGTTAGTTGTTTAGCCCCGTAGTAAATTAATTTACTGCGGGGCTTCTTTTTGTGCCTGAATTATCAAATATCTTATTTATTTTTTGTGGTATTGGCAGTCGCAAATTTATCATTACGTTAGTTACCGGATGTACAAAGGCTAGCGAGTTTGCTTGAAGATACAAACCTTTACCTTTCAAGATTAGATTTGGTAAGCCATAAATCTTATCCCCTAAAATAGGGTTCCCAATAGCTGCCATGTGCTTACGTAATTGATGTCTTCGCCCAGTTTCGGGTACTAGTTCAACTAGATTCAAAAATTTAAAACGAGTAGAAACAACAGTATTTAATATTTTGTAAGTAGATATAGCGGCTTTAGTGTCTATAGGCATATTTAATTTTCCTTCTTTAGGCATTTCACCTATTGTGACTGCTAAATACTTTTTGTGGATTTCTTTATTTTCAAACATCCTATTGAGACAAACAATAGTTTTTGCATTCTTACCCACCAATAAAAGACCGGTAGTTGGATAATCTAATCTATGAACTGGTTTTGGCCTTACCGCATCCTTTTCATTACTTACTTTTAAATTCTGTGATAAGGCATTGGTGACGGATTTAAAAGTGTTTCCACTAACCAATAATCCTGCCGGTTTATTGATAACAGCTACATGTTCATCTTCATAAATGACATCTAAATCCAATCGAAGACTTTTACTTGTAGTGGTTACAGGATTATCTAAAAAAGTGATTTTTTCACCCCCGTGGATATAAGTAGCAGATGTTGCCACCATTCCATTCACCAAAACAAGGTTTTTTTTTAATGCTTTTTTTAGTCCGGATTTTGTAGGTAATGCGTCAAAAATACCAACACCATATTCCTGCAAACGAACAGGTCTTACTTGTATATTAGCAATATGTGTTTCTTTGAAATACAGAATATCGTTTTATCAATTTAGAAACTATATAAATCTATCTAAATATTTGGACATTAAACCATAAACATCTTCTGATATTTTAAATCGATACAAAACAAATAAATAGCTTATACACATTAATGTGCTTTTAAGAATAATATTGACAATTGGATGAAAATTAAAATTGATAAAATAATAGCTTATTCCTAGTACCAGTAATAAAAGTACAACCTTAGAGGTTTCATTAGTAAATGGGTGCATCTTAAACTTGGACTGCACATAATACAACTTTAAAGTATTGTATATAAAAAAAGCCGAAAAGCTAGCTATAGCCGCGCCATTTATACCATAGGCAGGTATAAGCCATAAATTAAATCCAATAGCTAAAAGTGCCAACAGAACTCCAAAAAACAAAATAGACCTGTAGTAATCAGAATTATATAAAATAGAATTATTGTTGCCCAACAATGAATCATAGACTTTAGCGAGCCCAACCCAAAAGACAATTAAAAATCCTTTGCTATAGCCCTCAGGAAGCATTTTATACAAGTCCTTAAGGTTCAAAACAATCAGTAAAAAAAGAATCCCAGAAATTATTAATAAGGTTAAAGAGCTTTTCTGATATAATAATTTAAGCTCGGGTAACTCTTTTCGGTTTAATAATTTGGCCGTCATAGGATACGTAATTTGGTGCATTGCCCTAGAAGGCACCACAATAGTTAGCGCCATGAATGCCGCAACTCCATAATAAGCGACATATTCTATTGATAAATAGTTATTCAACATAACCTTATCTACTTCCATTAGCACCATGGCCGTAGAACCCCCCAAAATAATCAACCCACTATATTTTAAAATCTGCCTCCAATTACTGGGTAATTGCATATTTAATTTAGGCTTTCGTATGCTATAGGCGTAAATTTTCATTATCAATGTTCTTAGCAGATAAAAACCTACCAATCCATTTATAAAAACATCTATGGTTATATATTTAAATAGTAATAATATAAGTAAAACAGACTGCCCTACCCTGCAGAATATCTCTTTCATGAAATTACCAAAAACCGACTTTAATTGAATTCTTGCCCAGGCATAGAAAACCTCAAAGTAGGCCATTGCCATACCTGCCAAAAAAATATGCCAAACGTAATCATGGACTATAGGGTTTTTTTTAGATAGTAAATCCCCAATTGCGTCATTGGCAAAACAACTTAATAAGGCAAAAGGCAACATTAAAAGTAATGGCAACCATAGCATCATCGTTAAAAAACCTTCAATTTCTTTATCGGTTTTAAAACTACTGTAAAATTTAACTAAACTGTTGGGTACACCAAAAGCAAGAATCGGCATTAAAACGGTAGCAACAGATAGGATAACCTGTACCAGACCATAATTAGTGGCCTGCATAAAATTAGTATATAATAGCAGCGTATTTATAGCCCCTATCCCAAAACCTATATAGGTTACTATTGTATTGTTTAAGGATTGTTTAAGTACGATACCCATTTAAATGTATGCTGCTAATTTACGCGTAAGTTCACGTCTGCTATATTGTTCCGTTTGTAAAGGGTCAATATACAATGATTGATTTTGATACTTATTAAACCAATCTAAAAGTACATTTTTCAATTGAATACTGTCCTCATAATTAAATACTTCACCGGTTCTAGTATCAGAAACCATAAAAGATACTTCCCAATTTTTGGGGCCAACTCCTAAAATAGGTCGCTTTGCCAACATATATTCAAATAACTTACCGGGAACGATACCTTGCGTTTCTGGCGAATCTATTTCAACTAACAATAGTACTTGTGACTTTAGCTGAAATTTAGCAACCTTTTGATGGGGCATATAACCTAAAACCTTCACATGATCCTGTAATCCAAACTCAGCCATAGTTTGTAAGACATCCTCGCTAACCACCCCAATAAATTGTAATTGTAAGGCTTCTTTAAAAGCATTATTTTCTTTAATTAATTCGGAAATTGCTTCCCAGAGGTTTCTAGGATTACGGCCCGTTAACATAGAGCCAATATGTGAAATGGTAAAGTTTTTATCTAGCGTAACATCTTTATTGATTGATCGATCATACCCATTGGTAATTACCTCGATTGGTTTTGGAGTGATACCAACAAATTCTTTTTTGGTAGTCTCACTAGTAACGATAATTTTTTCCGCACTATTCAGAACCAAAGCTTCTAATCGCTTATGCCTTTTTTTTGAAATACCGGTTAGTTTTAGCTTTTTATGATATCCTATGGAAGTCCACGGATCCCTAAAATCTGCAATCCATTTTACATTTGCTTTTTTTTGTAAATGTAACCCGATTAAATGTACACTATGCGGTGGGCCAGTGGTAATGACAGTTTGAATTTGCTCTTTATGTAAAATCTTTACCAAAAATTTTACCGATGGTTTTACCCAATATTTTCTAGCATCGGGTATAAAGAAATTTCCGCGAATCCATAGCATTGTCTTTTCTAAAAACGATTGGTCTTTTGACTGGATTATACCACTACTAATGCGCTTTGTTTTTTTACTTGAAAAAAAACTTGCAAATGTATAAGGCTCAAAAATAGAATGCTTATAAATCTTGATATTCTTAGGAATATCATTCTTAAAGGAATCATCCACTAATGGATAATGAGGGTTTTCCGGAATATAAACTACAGGTTCAATATCAAAATCCTGCAAATACTTTACAAATTTCAGCCATCTCTGTACTCCTGGTCCACCTGCAGGTGGCCAATAATAAGTAATGACCAAAACTTTTCTCATTACTTTTTTTCCTCCTTTCTAGATCTTACAAAAGAAAAAACAACGCCACTTATAAGGATTAAACCAAGTAATAAAGTACTGGCCAAGGTAATTTTGCTGCCCTGTTCTACCACTTCGGGTTCAAACTTGAACTCAATATCATGTTTGCCCTCAGATATTTTAAGAGCTCGTAAAACATAATCTACTTTAAAATGCTCCTTTA
Source organism: Maribacter sp. (assembly GCA_965662155.1). Taxonomy (GTDB): domain Bacteria; phylum Bacteroidota; class Bacteroidia; order Flavobacteriales; family Flavobacteriaceae; genus Maribacter. The sequence goes on from CBFIGW010000003.1 coordinate 15,219, forward strand.
ACTCCCCGTCGATATAAGCATTCCATCCATTAGCGTAATACATTTCGGAAAAAACAGCCACACCGGCATTTGGATTATCAGAAACATACTTTAAGTGGTTTGGTTCGTAATCCACTAATTGTATAGTTGCGGTAGAATCTACCTGATAATCAAACCTATTTATGTTTTTAAATGAATTGGTATTTACTACTGCCGTAGTTTTTGTATCCAAACTGTCCAATGCCATAATTTCTTCGTTTGCAGAACCAACCGACATTAGATTTTCAATAAACCATGCATTGCCATTGGCATTGGGGTTCTTAATAGGAAAATGATTACCTTCTTCATCTTGCCTAATCACATATTTCACGTTTAACATGTTAAAGACAGACATATTTCCTTTGTAAACATGAAATTCAAACAAATCCTGCATACCTGCGGGTTTTGCGGCGTGATAACCTGTTATACTATTGTGGAAGTAGGCTGTTTTAGCGGAATCAAAACCATCTGTCTGATCAAAAACCCTATAAACACCATTATCTTTTAAAATCTGTTGATTTGCATTTGTGGGTTGAAAAGGTTCTAGCATTCTGCGTTTAGATACAAAACTATCGCTGTTTACGTATCTCAGATTCACACCAACCAAGTCGAAAACTATTAATGCACCAATAGCAATAATTACTAGGTTCATTTTTAATTTTTCCTTTAGATAAAACCAAAGCAATAGAACAACAACGGCTACATATCCCAAGGACCTTAGCAAATCACTTGTATAAACGGCTTTCCGGTCTAGCCTCAACATTTCTGGCAATTCCTCTAGGCCTGTCATTCGTAGACGTTCATCCGATGGACCTATAAAATCAAACATCCCTTTAAATACAAAAAGTAATAGCCCTAAGCCTATAACGCAACCAGTGGCATATTTTAAAGAAGTTAATTTATCCATCAAAGTGACCTTAGAAGAGAAAATTTTCTTTAGTGCCAATATGCCCAATATAGGTGCGCAAAGCTCTAAAATCACCTGTATAGAACTTACCGCCCTAAACTTATCATAGAGTGGAAAATAGTCTATCATAAAATCCGTGAGCAAACCAAAATTCTTACCCCATGACAAAGCCAATGAAAACAAGGCACCAAAAAACAACCACCACTTGTGCTTGCCACGAACAAGAAACAGCCCTAAAACAAATAAGAAAAATATAATTGCCCCAATATAAGCTGGGCCAGAAACACCAGGTTGTTCCCCCCAATACAAAGGTAATCCACTAACAAAGTCCAAAGCGCTAGATCTTGGCAACCCTTTGTCAATTAAATAATTAAAAGACTTGGAATTTTCGCCTAGATTTTCTTGACTTGCGCCTCCAAATAACCTTGGTACAAATAAATTTAACGATTCCGATATGCCATAACTCCATTGTGTTATGTATTCATTGCTAAGTCCGGCCGTATTATCCTTATATGTACCATCAGGGTTTATTGTAAGCTCACTTTTCCCCCTTGTACTCCAATCCGCATATTCCTTGGTAGCCATTAATCCTGTTGCATTGGATGCAATACCTAAAATTACAGCACCAACAAGAATACCAACACTGATAAAGTAGTGTTTAAGTTCTTTTCTTTTAATGGCGTAAACTAAATACACCACCCCGAGAACAAGCACCAATAGCATAAAATAATAGGTCATTTGGTAGTGATTTGCTACTATTTCCAAGGCCATAGCTATAGCCGTGACCAAAAACCCAACAAGGTATTTTTTACGAAAAACGAGGACAATTCCGGCTAATAAAATTGGCAAATAACCTAAGGCATGAGCTTTAGCATTATGGCCTGCACCAATAATTATGATTAGATAACTTGAAAATCCAAATGCCAATGCCCCTACTATTGCCAATCGATAATCTACCTTTAGGCAACAAAGGAGAATATAAAAACCGATAAAATAAAGAAATAGGTAATCTGCCGGTCTTGGTAAAAAACGAATTAATCGGTCTAACTTTTTAATATAATTGTGTGGATAATTAGCTCCTAATTGATAGGTTGGCATACCACCAAAAGCACTGTTCGTCCAATAGGGCTCGCTATCATTTTTTTTTCGAAAATCGTTTTGTTCTTTAGCCATCCCAGTATACTGAACAATGTCATGTTGATAGATAACTTTGCCTTGAAGTACTGGGTTGAAATAAGCTAGCGCCGCGATAATAAAAAACACGGATACAAAAAAGTGGGTGAAAAAGTATTTTAAGCCTTTCTTCATTTACAGAATAGTAGTTGGTTACGCAAAGATAACTAGTCTAGTTCTTCAAAATCTATATACTCACCAACTTTTTCCGAATCCCCTTTTTTAGGCTTAGACTTTTTATTGACAATTACATCGCCAATATGCTCTTCTTGTGTGTTCGTATGTTGATCAAAGCCCTCAAAAGCTTGCTTAAAGTGTGATTCCGTTTTCTTGGCTGCGTAGCTTAAAATCTTTGGTGCAAATAATCTTGCTAAAATCTTTAACAAGTAATACACCAAAAGAATTATCAATATTGTTTTTAAAAAAGCCATTTTATTTAAAGTGATTTATATCAAAAATACAATTATCACGTTGTAATACTAGATTGAAAGTATTAAAATAATTATAAAGTCGATTTCATGGGCAACCCCTGTAATATCAAAAGAATTTTTATTCTTCTGCTTATAGTACTTATTTCACCCTTTTTTTTAGTGGCTCAGTATACTGATGTGATCAATTCAAATAGACCTGGACTTTCTGTCAGCGCTTATGCTGTTGGTAAAAATGTAGTACAAGCGGAACTAGGCCTTTTTTATGAACAAAGTGATCACGGTTTATTAAATACCCAGGCTGATATGTGGGGAACAGATCTTTCATTACGTTACGGACTACTATTTGAAAGACTAGAATTAAATTATGAAGGTAGTTTTCAAGACCAAGATATTACGTTTGCCAATTTTGACCTAAAAGCCAAAAGAAGGGATTTTTCAAGAAACAGGTTAGGATTAAAGTTTCTGGTATATGATCCATTTAAAAATCCCGAACGCAACAAACCAAATCTTTACAGTTGGCGAGCGAATCACAAATTTCAATTCAAAAATTTATTACCTGCCGTATCTCTATATGCAGGGGCTAATTTTGTTTTAGGCGACAATCCTTATTATCCAGGCGAAGCTACCATCTCACCAAGGGCTATGATCGCCACACAAAGTAGACTTACACCAAGATTTGTGATGATCACAAATACGGCATATGATAGAATAGGAACTGAATTTCCAGAATTAAGTGTTTTAGTTTCCATTTCCCATGCCTTTAGAAATCCTAAGTGGAGCATATTTACAGAATACCAAGGCATTAAAAGCGATCGTTACTCCGATATGATTTTACGCGGAGGTGTTGCCCATTTACTTAACGAAAGGTTACAAGTTGACATGAACTTAGGAGCCAGTTTCAAAAATACCCCGTCCCGTGTTTTTATGAGCATAGGTGGCTCATACAGGTTTGATTTTCACCAAGATGCATTAGTACCAATTGAAGATCAAAACGCCAATGAGAATGGTGGCGCTATTTCTAAAAACGCCATGAAAAAAAATAAAAAGAAGAAGAAATCAAAAAATAAGGGAAGTGGCGCAGAGGATATTGATTTAGGACCTTCTAAAAAACAACTTCGAAAACTTAAAAAAGCACAAAAGAAAAAGAAAAAAGATAGTGGTGAAATAGAATTTTAAACCATAATGTTTTTTCAAATACATTCTTTTCATTCTTTCATGTGTTGAATAATATACCTATTATTGATAGTTGTAAATAGCTTCAATGATTTCAATAAAAGCCATCACCTCAAAGGAGGATTTAAAAAAATTTGTCACCTTTCCATTTACCCTTTATAAGGGTTCTAAATATTGGGTTCCACCAATTATTAAGGATGAAATGGAAACCTTTGACAAAACCAAAAACCCTGTTTTTAAAGATGCCCAAGCTACGTTCTTCTTGGCCTATAAAGACAATAAAATTGTTGGAAGAGTAGCGGCAATTATTAACCTACTTGAAGTAAATGACCAAAATGTAAAAAAAATGCGATTTGGTTGGTTTGATTTTATTGATGATAAAAATGTTTCTAAAGCTTTAATTGAAAAAGTAGCTGAAATTGGAAATAAGAACCGATTAGAGTATATGGAAGGTCCTGTAGGTTTTTCCAATTTAGATAAAGTTGGTGTTCTTGTTGAAGGTTTTGAGCATATTGGCACCATGATTACATGGTACAATCATTCATATTACAAAGACCATTATGAAGCTTTGGGGTTTGTAAAAGAGAAGGAATATATGGAGAACAAGTTTCCAGCGGCCAATGCAGATCCAAAATTGTTCACTAAACTAAATGACCTTATCAAAAGAAGGTATGGCTTAACCGAAGTAAATTTTAATAGCACTAAGGAAGTTATGCCATTGGCAGATGAAATGTTTGACCTTTTTAATGAAACGTATTCCAATCTTTCTTCATTTGTGCCGATTACACCGATACAAAAAGAATATTTTAAAAATAAATATATAAGTTTTATAAATCCAGAGTACATAAAGTTTATAAAAGATAAGAACAACAAATTAATAGCCTTTGCCATTGTTATGCCTTCTTTTTCTGAAGCGTTACAAAAAGCAAAAGGCAAATTATTTCCGTTTGGGATATATCATTTGTTAAAAGCAAAAAAGAACAGCAAAGATGTTATATTCTATCTTATTGGCATTCATCCAGAATATCAAAACAAAGGGGTAACGGCAATTATTTTCAATGAATATTATAAAACCTTTAAAGAAAAGGGTATAAAAATGTGTTATAGAACTCCAGAATTAGAGGAGAATGTAGCCATAAAACAAATGTGGAAGCACTTTGACCCTGTCGTTTACAAACGTAGAAGAACTTATAAGAAAAGCTTATAAATATAAAGCATAAAAAAGTCCGAATTTAAAAATTCGGACTTTCTATTTTTATTGAGGTTTATTTACGTGTTATTCCCCCATAGCTGCTGCAACGGCGGCAGATAGCCTTTTATATGTACCGTTTTGCAAACGTTCCCTTATTCCTGAGAATGCTGCCAAAGTTTCTTTAATATCTTCCATGGTATGTGTTGCGGTAGGTATCAACCTCAACAAAATTAATCCTTTAGGAATAACAGGATATACCACAATAGAACAGAATACACCATAGTTTTCACGCAAGTCCTTTACCAAGGCCATAGCTTCTGGAATACTGCCATTTAAATAAACTGGAGTAACACAACTAGTAGTTGTGCCTATATCAAAACCATTTTCTTTTAATCCACTCTGTAACGCATTTACATTCTCCCAAAGCTTGGCTTTAAGTTCTGGTTGTGTACGCAACATATCAAGACGTTTTAAAGCCCCTTTCACATAAACCATAGGTAGAGACTTAGCAAACATCTGTGAACGCAAGTTATATTTTAAATAATCTATAATTTCTTTGTCAGCGGCCAGAAAAGCACCTATACCGGCCATAGATTTCGCAAAAGTCGCAAAATAAACATCAATATCATCTTGAACGCCTTGCTCCTCACCTGCGCCTGCTCCGGTTGCTCCCAAAGTTCCAAAACCGTGTGCATCATCGACTAAAAACCTAAAATTGTATTTTTTCTTTAGGGCTACAATCTCTTTAAGCTTACCTTGCTGACCTCTCATCCCAAAAACACCTTCTGAGATGACCAATATACCACCTCCTGTTTGCTCTGCCATTTTAGAAGCACGCTCCAAATTAACTTCCAAACTTTCAATGTCATTATGCTTAAAGGTAAAACGTTTACCCATATGCAAACGTACACCATCTATAATACACGCATGGCAATCTACATCATAAACAATAATATCGTCCTTGGAAACTAATGCGTCTATTGCCGACATAATACCTTGGTATCCAAAGTTTAATAAATAAGCTGATTCCTTATTTACAAAGTCCGCGCACTCCTGCTCTAATTGCTCATGAAACTCCGTATGACCACTCATCATTCGAGCACCCATAGGATATGCCGAGCCATACTCAGCGGCAGTGTCACCATCAATCTTCTTTATTTCCGGAAGATTGGCTAGACCTAAGTAGTCGTTTATACTCCAAGTTATAACATCCTTTCCTTGAAATTTCATTCTATTGGAAATAGGACCTTCTAATTTTGGAAATACAAAATAACCCTCTGCTTGTGAAGCCCACTTTCCTAAAGGGCCTTTATTTTCTAAAATCCTATCAAATAAATCTTTCATCGCCTAATTTTGGTTCTGTCTGCAAAAGTAAAAATTTTTAGGTTGTATTCATAAATTATTTAGAATACAAAAAAGCGGGAAAATACCCGCTTTTTAATTTATATACTTTTTTAAACAATTACTTTACGAATTGTATCGCTTGTGTTTCCTCTTCTGTTTCATTTTCTAAAAACCCTTGGTCCTCCATCCATTTATCACTATATATTTTACTCATATATCTAGAGCCGTGATCGGGGAATATAACAACAACCTTACTGTCCTTATTAAACTCCCCTTCTTCATTTAGCTGTTTTAAAGCTTGCATGGCAGCACCACTGGTATACCCAACAAAAAGACCTTCTTTTCTTGAAATCTCCCTAGCTGTATGTGCACTTTCGGCATCGGTCACTTTTATAAACTTATCAATTACATCAAAATCCGTAGCTGCAGGAATTAGATTTTTCCCTAACCCTTCAATACGATATGGATAAATCTCATTAGAGTCAAAATTTCCGGTTTCATGATATTTCTTTAATACGGAACCAAATGCATCTACCCCAATAACTTTGATATTAGGATTTTGTTCTTTTAAATATCTTGCCGTTCCTGAAATAGTTCCTCCAGTTCCGCTACATGCCACAAAATGAGTTAATTGCCCTCCCGTTTGCTCCCAAATTTCAGGGCCGGTTGAATTATAATGTGCCTCAATATTCAATTCATTGAAGTATTGATTAATATATATTGAACCTTTAGTTTCTTCGTGTAGTCTTTTAGCTACCTGGTAATAAGATCTTGGATCATCTGCACTAACATGAGCTGGACAAACATATACTTTTGCCCCCATGGAGCGCAACATATCTATTTTATCACTAGAAGACTTGGAACTAACCGCTAATATGCAATCATAACCTTTAATGATACTAACCATTGCAATACTAAAACCAGTATTACCTGAGGTAGTCTCTATTATAGTACTGCCTTCAGTAAGTATACCTTTGCGTTCAGCTTCTTCTATAATGTGGATGGCTATACGGTCTTTGGAAGAATGACCAGGATTAAAACACTCTACCTTTGCGTAGAAATCCCCATCAAAATCTTCAGTCATACGATTAAGTTTGACTAAGGGTGTATTTCCGATAAGTTCAAGGATATTATTATGAGCTTTTATCTCATTTTTCATAAGGGGATGCTTCTTAGTTTCCATCTATCAAATCAAGGATTTGTGTAAATTTCGATACAAAGCTACTATTTTTTTTCTAGAGTGGTGTTTTTCCTTCCAAATCCAGTAGGAAAGCATATTCCTTGGCAACTTCCTTAATTGCTTCAAATCTACCAGATGCACCACCATGGCCGGCTTCCATATTAATATTGAACAATAAAAGATTATTGTCGGTTTTTTTGTCCCTCAATTTGGCTACCCATTTAGCAGGTTCAAAATACTGCACTTGGGAATCGTGCAATCCAGTGGTTACCAATAAATTGGGATATTCCTGAGATTTAACATTGTCATAGGGCGAATAGGAAAGCATATACTCGTAATATGAAGCTTCATTAGGATTTCCCCATTCATCATATTCTCCTGTGGTTAATGGAATGGTATCATCTAACATAGTAGTTACCACATCTACGAAGGGTACAGAAGCTATAACGCCATTATACAGTTCTGGAGCCATATTTACCACCGCACCCATTAATAATCCCCCGGCAGATCCCCCCATAGCATAAAGATGCGCTTCACTAGTCATCTTTTGTTTTATTAAATGTTTTGAGCAATCGATAAAATCTGTAAAGGTATTTTTCTTTTGTAACAGTTTACCATTTTCATACCACTCACGACCTAAATACTCACCTCCCCTTATATGTGCTATTACATAAACAAAACCCCTATCCAATAAACTTAAGCGAATAGTAGAAAAATAAGGGTCAATAGTATACCCGTAAGACCCATAGGCATATTGTAGTATAGGTGTTTCCTTTGTTAATTTAGTATCCTTATGATACACTATGGACATAGGGATTTTAACACCATCCCTTGCATTGGCCCATAAACGTTCTTCCCGGTAGTTTTCCTTTTTAAAATTTCCGCCAAGTACCTCTTGCTCTTTTTTTACTTCTTTATCCTTGGTCCGCATATTGAAATCTATCACTGAACTTGGAGTTGCTAAAGAGTTATAGCTATATCTTAATATTTCGGTATTAAAATCTGGATTGTTGCCTACATAAGCAGTGTATGTTTCACTCTTAAATGGTAGATAGTAAGAATCTTTACCATCCCATCTCACTATCTTAAGATTATTAAGCCCATTCTCCCTTTCCGATAAAACATAATAATCCTCAAATATTTCAATATCGCTCAACAGCACATCCTTTCGATGTGGAATAAATTCTTCCCAATTATCTGAGCTGGTGTTTTCTTGTGCAACCCGCATCAACTTAAAATTGGTAGCATTATCCTTATTTGTCAATATAAAAAACGAATCGCCATAATGTGATATAGAATATTCCAATCCCCTTTCTCTAGGCGAAAACATTTTAAACCCTTTTTCCGGGGCATCCAATGATAAAATTTGAAATTCCGAAGTTAAGGTGCTGTAAGAACCAATGACCACATACTTTTTTGATTTGGTCTTATAAACAAACGTACTAAAGGTATCATCCTTTTCATGATAAACCAATTCATCTTCAGAAACATCGGTACCTAATATATGCTTATAAATCCTGTCCGACCTTAAAGTAATGGAATCATTCTTAGTATAAAACAATGTTTTATTATCATTGGCCCAAACACCACCACCAGTAGTATTATCTATTTTATCAGGAAACACCTCACCTGTCTCCAAGTTTTTCACACCTAGGGTATATTGCCTTCTTGAAACCGTATCAACACCAAAAACAGCCAATTTATTATTGGGACTAATGGCTATCCCACCCATACTAAAAAACTCATGGCCTTTGGCCATTTCATTACAATTGAAAATTACTTCACCAGGAACTTCTAAAGAATCTTTATATCTAAGATAAATGGGGTATTCCTTGCCAATTTCATATTTAGATTGATACCAATAACCATTTAATTTATAGGGAACAGAGGAATCATCCTCCTTTATTCTACCCTTCATTTCTGCAAAAAGTTCTTCCTGTAATTTTTTAGTGTGTGCGGTTACTTGATCATAATAGTTATTTTCACTTCTTAAATAACTTAGAACACTCTCATTCTCTTTGTCATTTAGCCAATAATAATTATCTACTCGAACTTTACCATCCTGTATAAGTTCTTTGGGCTTTTTTTCTGCTTTTGGAGGAATAAGTATGTTCATTTCTTTAGAATTGTCATTTTTACACGCAAATGCAAAAATAACACTAATAATAAGTACATAAACTCGATAGGCTCTTGAATCCATTTGTTATTTTTAAATCCTTCCAATTTACTACTTTTACATTATTAATACTAAATAAAATATAATGTTCGGAGACATGATGGGAATGATGGGCAAATTAAAAGAGACCCAACAAAAAGTAGAAGAAACCAAAAAAAGAATGGATACGGTATTACTGACCGAAAAATCCAACGACGATCAAATAGAGGTAACCATTACTGCAAATAGAGAAATTAAAAAAATAGAAATTTCGGACGACCTACTGGCAGACAAGGAACAACTGGAAGATTTTTTAATTGTAACAATTAACAACGCCATACAACAAGCCACTAAAGTTAATGAAGCAGAACTGGCCGCAGTAGCTAAGGATGGCATGCCCAATATTCCGGGAATGGATTCGTTATTTAAGTAACGGGTAATTTATTCCTAAATAAAATGAAATGAAAAAAGCGTTTTTAATTCTTATTCTTCCTATAATTTTTATGACAGAAGAACTTGTTGGACAATCAACAAATCTTGATTGGCAACATAATTTGGAATCAGCTTTAAAAAAAGCAAAGAAGCAAGATAAAAAGGTAATCCTCTATTTTACCGGTAGCGATTGGTGCTCACCGTGCAAAATGCTTAAAAAAGATTTGTTTGAGACTACCGAATTTCAAGATATTTCCAAAAATTATATTTTGGTTTATATAGATATGCCAAGGAATCAGGATTTACTCCCAGCAAATCAAAGGCTATACAATACTAAACTACTCCAAACACATAATAAAAGAAAGGTATTTCCTTTGTTTAAGGTACTAAACAACAAAGGAAAAGTATTGGATGAGCATTCAGGATATGCCATGAATGGTGATATTAGATATCATATGCAGCTCTTTAAAAAGTATTTATAAAAAAAGGCTTTCCAAATGGAAAGCCTTTTAACCGGGAAACTTTAGGGGAAATTTTCCTTATTGATTTATTAATCTAAACTCAGTTCTTCGGTTAACGGCATGTTCTCTTTCCGTACAGGAAACCCCTTCTTGACATCTGTTTTTTATTTTAGTTTCACCATAACCATTTGCTACCAAAAGACTAGAGTTAATACCATTAGCAATTAAATAATCTGCAACAGCTTTTGCTCTTCTTTCTGATAAATCTTGATTAGAAGAAGAATTACCTCTAACATCTGTATGTGAAGCTATTTCAAGTTTAGCACCAGGATTTTGTTTAAGTACAGGCATTAAACGAGTATCAATAATTCTTTTTGCTTCAGCTGTTAATGTTGCGCTACCCAAATTCCAATTAATCGGCAATGCTTGATATTCTACTAAAGCACACTCTACCTCTCTCCAAGTTGTAAGTCCTCCCTTTTCTTTTAATACTTCCTTAGTAACGGTTTTAGTTACAGCAGGTACAGTTTCCTCAACCGTATATGCGTCTTTGTCCAATACTGTTTTTGTAATTGTTTTATATTCTGCTGGAATTATTTCTTCTACTACTCTGGCAGGTTCTAATAGAACTCTTTTGGTGTATGTAGCGTTTTTTGAACCAATTGGGGTTTTAGTTGTAGATGCGTCTACAGCCATAACTTCTGTACTTACCGTTATAAATTCTGCAGGATATCCTTTATAACACCAATATCTACAATCATCTGGATTACCAGATTCACAATCCGGTGCTGCTGCACCTAACTCCCATTGGGCATATGCCGGTTTAATTTCAATAGTTTCAGAACTTGGTCTAAAAGTAGACGGAACAACCTTCAAGGTGTTACCTCCTTCTTTTGAGACATAAGTAACCGTTTCCGTACCCCATTTTTCTGGAATAATAGTTAATTTTTTACTTTCAGCTTTTACCTCAACACGTTCCGTAACCGTTTTAAAGGTTGCAGGAACTGTTTTTAAGATTTTAAAAGCAGGCTTTAAAGTAACGGTAACGGTTTCGTTAACATAAACATCTGGTGTGGTACAACGAACATAACACTTCCCAGGTTCGGGATTGGTTGGCAAATCTTGAGCCATGGCAACGTTTGCAAAAATAAATGTAACTAGAAATAATACTTTTTTCATAATGGTTGATTAATTAAATTATTAGTGTTTTCACTTTATTAGAAACCACCTTTTAGAATTGGTCACACTTTTTTTAAGATTTTTTTAATTAAATCAATTACACTAAGTAAACAGAGAAATTTATTATCTTTAAATGAAAGATTTTGAATTATGGTGGAGGTTAAAAAATCTAAAAAGAACAATTATCGTTTTGTTGTAAAATCAACATCAGGTAAAACATTATTAAAAAGCATTTCTTTTTCCGATAAAATTGAAATGGAAAATTCCTTGAAATCAATCCAAAAATTAGGAATTCAAAAAAACAAGCTATTTGAAAGAAAGACGAATCTTGAAGGCAAGTTTCTTGTAGAACTTAAAAGTACCGAAGGCAACACAATTGGTAAAAGTGGATTTTATAGTTCTGAAGCGGGAATGGAAAACGGAATTTTAAACATCACCAACAACTTAGTCTAAGTTTTATATTTTTTTCAATTGATGCAGCAATGATTCATGCATGTCATCTGTATAATCCATATGGGTAACCATACGCAGTTTTCCCTGCCCCATTCCAATTAGTAAAATATTCTTTTCCTTAAGTTTTGAAATAAAGTTATCACTAGTCATATATTGCTCATCAATCTCAAAAATGACTATATTGGTTTCAATGGGTTCCACTTTCTTAATAAATGTTAGCGACTCCAATAAATCACCTATTTCTTTAGCTTTTTTATGATCATCTGCAAGTCGGTCTATGTGATTGTCCAGCGCATAAATACCTGCCGCGGCCAAAAATCCAGATTGACGCATACCTCCACCAAAAATCTTACGAATACGAATGGCCTTATCAATTTCTTCTTTACTGCCTAATAACAATGATCCTACGGGACATCCCAATCCCTTGCTTAAACAAACACTTATCGTATTAAAAAGTTCGCCATATTGTAAAGGAGTTTCATTTTTTTTAACCAAGGCGTTCCAAAGTCTAGCACCATCTAAATGATATGCCAAATTATTATCATCACAAACCTTTTTTATCTTCATTAGTTCCTCAAAATCCCAACAGGTGCCGCCACCTTTATTGGCCGTATTTTCAATACATACTAAACTAGTTAATGGACTATGATAAAAGTCTGGCGGATTTATCATTTCGGTTACTTGATCTGCGGTCATGGTACCACGGTTCCCGTCTACCAACCTACAAGAAACACCACTATTAAAACTCACGCCACCACCTTCATAGTTATATATGTGCGCATACTTGTCACAAATAAGTTGTTCCCCAGGTTGCGTGTGTAGCTTTATTGCAGTTTGGTTCGTCATGGTACCGCTAGGGAAAAACAATGAAGACTCCATACCAAACATTTTGGCAGCCTTAGCTTCTAATTCATTTACCGTGGGATCCTCTTTAAAAACATCATCCCCGACTTCAGCAGTAACCATTGCTTCCATCATTTCCTTTGTTGGTTTGGTTACCGTATCACTTATCAGGTTTATTTCCATATAGAATTTTAAACTACTACTAAAAAAAGACTTATTAACTAATGGAAGCAATCCATACCAATTGGAGAACCATCTGGAATCTTCGGTGCCGGAATTACTTCAAACTCATTTGGCTCTGCCATAAAATTCTTGATCTGCCTAACCATTTCAGCTGAAATTATATTTTTACTATCCATTTTTAATGTGTTCGTTATATCCGTTAGTTTATTGTTCGCAATAGCATTTACTTGAGGATAAACCTTATTATGGGCCGCTAAATTCATTAAATGGAACAATACCCTAAAATTAATGTTCTGTTGTACTGCGTTCATATAGGCATTTTTTTGTTTTTTTAAGATAGTAGCCGAAACCAACTCATCTAAAACCTCAACCAAACCAATATTATTAGGACTAGTTGCTTTTTGCTGTACTAGCCTTGATGCCCTTTCTGGATGTAACAATAAGCCCAAAGACATATCTGCAGCGGTTTCTGCGGCAGAAAGTGCATCAAAAGATACTCCTGTTTTTCCTTTTAAGGATTCTCTTGTTCTCCCATAACCAATTGCTCTAGGAGGAAATAGACTTAACTTATCTTCCGGTATAGCGATTACCTCAGCGTCTAAGGTTTTTAAAACTGCTTTAAGCGCTTCCTGTTGTGAATCTTTATCTAAGGTGGTAACCGTTAATTGCCCATCACCTTTAACTGCATAATTATAATCCAATCCACCTACTTGTTTTGTAACGGCTTCGGTTTGGTACCTATGAAAAAAATATAAGGGTGCGAAAACATCTTCCAAAACTGAATTTGGTTCGTTTTTCCGAATATTATCCTTGGAAAAATTAGCGATAGCCTTTTTTCTTATGGCCAGCATTGAGTTTAGTTCTTCGCTTATACTTTTACCATTGTCCCATAAATGCGCCAAGACATGCGCGCCACCTTGAGGTCTTGCATCTTGATCAGAGATATATCGCAGACCCTTATTTTTGGCTTCGGTCAATATTTTATTCAATTCTTCTCTTTCATTCTTATCATCATCAAATTCCTGATAGGAGTAAGCAACCGTAACCTTGTCCCACTCCCCTATTCCTGTATCGTAAGCATTGGAAAAGTTGATATCATCACCTACAATAGAAAACTGCGGATGTGGATAATCCATTACCGACGCCCTATTATTAGTACTGGCGGCAAAATTATGTGCAAAACCTAAGGTATGACCGATTTCATGAGCCGATAACTGTCTAATTCTTGCTATAGCCATATCCAACATTGCCTTATCATTATCGTCCCTTTCAGCAAAAGGCTTGTTCATTAATGCTTGGGCAATAAGAAAATCTTGACGTATACGTAAACTTCCCAAACTTACATGTCCTTTTATAATCTCACCTGTTCTAGGGTCCGTGATACTACTACCATAACTCCAACCCCTCGTAGAGCGATGTACCCACTGTATTACATTATACCTTACATCTAATGGATCGGCATCGTCTGGCAACATAATAAGCTGAAAAGCATTCTTATACCCTATAGCCTCAAAAGCTTGGTTCCACCATCTTCCACCTTCCAACAATGCAGACCTCACGGGTTCAGGGGTCCCATTGTCCAAGTAATATATTATTGGTTCAACAGCTTCGCTAATCTCAGCTTCGGGGTTCTTTTTCTCTAGTCTATGTCGTGTAATAAATCGTTTTAAAATAGGTTCTTGAACTGGCGTCGCGTAATCATAATATGAAAAAGGATACGAACCGGAACGAGGATCAAACTCCCTTTTTTCATAGTTATCATCTGGCAATTCAATAAAAGAATGATGCTGTGCTACAGTAATTAAACTTGGATTGGGAACAACACTTCTTATATATTGACCTGTTGGACTTCCTTTAAAAGTTAGGGTAACATCAAATTCAATATTCTTTGGAAAAGCTTTAGTACGTTCAAGAGCCATGGCACTTTTGGACTTATCTAAACTATAACTACCCTGTTTGCCTCTTTTTAATCTATTGGATACGCCATGGGCATCTTGCATTAAAAAATCGGTTATGTCCAACACATATGTTCCCTTAGTCTCCTCCACTATTGGAAAGCCAAATAAAATTGATTTTGCAAATGCTTGTTCTACAGATTTCTTTTCTAAGGCATTTTCCGTATTGGCCCTAAACTTTAAATTAGGTTGGACCAACATGAGTTTATTTCCAGCTTTTCTAAAATACACAACTTGTTCATTGCCCAACTGTCCCCTGTCTAAACCAATATCATTACTGCCAATACCACTACTTAGAGAATAAACATATAGAAACTCCTTCTCCAAGTCTTTAACTTCCATAAAAATCTTATCGGTACTATCATCGTAATAAAAGTCAAACAAACCTTCATACTTTACATAGTCCTTTTTCTTTTCAGAAAATTGTGCCTTTAAACAGCTAACGGATAAGAAGATAGTACCCAATAGAAGTAATGTGTATTTTTTCATGTTATAAAAGTTTAGGCCTAAAAATAACTAAAATAGGTTTAATACAAATATCAAATTAAAAGTGATATTTGACGGCATCACATTGCTAATTTAAGCGCCTAATTATTCCTGAAATTTCAATTATAATAGGGTATTAATACCAATTCCATACTGAAATCCCAATAAATTAACCGTATCTTATTACCAAACCTCTTATATGGAAAAAATTAAAAATCAAATATTTTCTTCCTACCAAAGAAATCCCGAGTTATTTGATGAAATATTTGATAATAATGGTAAAGTAAAAGATGTTTATCAAAAGCTTTTTGACATCTATGGTCAACATTCTATAAAGGATTACATTAATTTAAATGCTAAAGCAAAATCTTCATTTTTCAATCAAGGAATTACATTTCAGGTTTATAGTGATAATAATATTCAGGAGAAAATATTCCCTTTTGATCTTTTCCCAAGAATCATAGATCAAAAAGAATGGGAAACCATAGAAAAAGGCTCATTGCAAAGGAGTAAGGCTCTTAACCTTTTTCTGTGGGATATTTATCACGATAAGAAAATATTGAAGGACAATATTGTTCCTTTGGAATTGATCATGTCCTCTAATAATTACCTAGACCAAATGAATGGTCTAAATCCACCCGGAGGAATTTACAACCACATATCCGGCACCGATATAATCAAGCATACAGATGGTCAATATTATGTTTTGGAAGATAACATCCGTTGCCCATCTGGGGTGAGCTATGTCATATGCAATAGAACGGCTTTAAAAAGAGCTTTGTTTGGGGTATTCAATCATTACCAAACAGAAACCGTAACAGACTATGCGGAAAATTTGTTGGAATTACTCGAATCTGTTAAACCTAAAGGAGTAGATGTTCCTAATTGTGTGGTCATAACACCCGGGATGTTTAATTCTGCTTTTTACGAACATTCCTATTTAGCAAAGACCATGGGGGTGGAATTGGTAGAAGGAAGGGATTTATTTGTTGAGAACGATTTTGTTTATATGAAAACAATAAAGGGCCCCGAAAAGGTAGATGTTATCTATAGACGAATAGACGACCCTTTCCTTGATCCATTAGAATTTAACCCTGATTCTTCGTTAGGTGTGCCGGGACTTTTTGCAGCATATAAGAAAGGTAACGTTACATTGGCAAATGCTCCTGGTACCGGGGTAGCAGATGATAAGGCGGTTTATACCTATATGCCAGAGATAATTAAATATTATTTAAATGAAGAACCAATCTTAAATAATGTTCACACCTATCATTGTAGTAGACAGGAAGAGCTAAAATTTGTTTTAGAAAACATACATAAACTTGTCATAAAACCGGTAGATGAGGCTGGCGGTTATGGTATATCAATTGGCAACCGCCTTTCCAAACAAGAAATTGAAGATGTTAAAACCCAAGTAAAAGCAAGTCCTAGAAAATATGTTGCCCAACCAATTATGTCGCTCTCGGTACATCCTACTTACATAGATGATTCCGAATCGTTCGAGCAACGCCATGTAGACTTAAGGACTTTTACCATTCTAGGAAAAGATAAAGAATTTGTACTAAAGGGCGGCCTTACCAGAGTGGCACTTCAAAAAGGAAATTTAATAGTTAACTCATCTCAAGGTGGAGGTTCAAAAGACACTTGGGTACTAAAAAAATAAAGAAAACATGTTAGCAAGAGTAGCCAATAATCTTTTTTGGATGGGTCGTTTTATTGAACGTTCCGAACATATAGCACGCTATATGAACGTAAACTATTTTTCATCCTTAGATGCCCCTAATCAAATTTCACAGGACCGACAATTTGTATTAAGATCCATGTTATTTATGATCGGAGAACCAGAAAACGACGTAAATAAAATACTTACCGAAGAGGACACCTTATATAAAATTGGGCTTGATCCTGAATTTCAATTTTCAATTTTAAATAATGTAAAACAGGCACGCGAAAATGCCAATAGTGCTCGTGACTTGATATCGACAGAATTATATGAGGCCATTAATAAGTTTTATCACTTCGTATTGAATTATCCTAGAGAAATATTCATTAAAAGCGGCTTACATGACTTTACCACGAACGTAGTTGAAATGAGTGCAATTTTAAGAGGTAAAATTAGAGGGACATTACTTCATGATTCTGTTTATGCCATAATTCTTATGGGCGTTAATATTGAAAGAGCTACCCAGATAACCAGGATTATCAACACCAAATACAATGATGCCCTTTTAGCACAAGGCAGTTATGATGCTAAGTTCAGTAAGAGTTTTGAATGGACAACACTACTAAAATGTGCCGAATCTTACGATATGATGCGTAGGTTTTACAAAAAAACCCCAACCAGTATTTCTACGCTTGAATTTTTGATATTAAACCCAAATTGCCCTAGATCGGTAATGAACGCTCTTAACCAAGTATACAAGCATGTCAAAACCCTAAATCCGGAAAAAAAATATAATAAAAATTCTACAGCATTTCTTATTGGCAGGGTCAGGGCTGAATATGAGTATAAATTTATTGAGGAAATTGAACAAGATATAAAGTCGTTTATAGAGGAAATCCTTAAAAGTCTTTCGGACATCAGTAACAAAGTAGATCAGGAATTCTTCCACTTTTAAAAAAATTATTTTAGAGTACTTTAGTGCCCAATTATGCAAAAAGAATTTACTATTACTTACAAAGCTGAAAACCACTATGAAAATTGGGTGCATGATGCCTATTGGCAATTTTTAATTCTCCCAGAAGAAAATGAAACCCAGCAATTAGTAAAGGTTCGGTTTTCAAATTCTTTACATGCCGAAAATGAATTTTCCATTAATGGATATGGTTTTAATTCGGTAAGAGTTCATCCGAAGCAAAAATTCAAGCTAATATCTTTTGAAGCACGTTTTAAGCTTTCCAAATTAGAAGTAAATCCATTTGACTTTGAAACCGGCTTAAACCATAATAGCGCGTTTGAAAAATTGAAAGAATTAAAATTTAGAGTAAATTTCTCCTCTTTTTTAAAGGAAACCGCTTTAACCAAAATACCAGACTCAACAACTCATTTTGAGTTTAACGATGAGAAATCCGTTTTTCAGAACTTACAAGATTTAAATCATTGGGTATACCTATTTTTACATTTCACCACTGGTGTTACGGATACCTCTACAACCCTCAAAGAAGTTTTAGACCTTAAAAAAGGAGTCTGCCAGGACTTTACACATTTGTTTTGTGCTTTGGCTAGACAAAATGGGGTCCCTGCAAGGTATGTTTCTGGATATCTAAACCAAGGAAATGGTTATTTTGGTGATTCACAAATGCATGCATGGGCAGAGGCTTATACCCCCTTTGTTGGGTGGGTGGCTTTTGACCCAACCAATAATCTCTTGGCCAATACCAACCATATAAAGGTTTGCCATGGAAAAGATTATATTGATTGTGCTCCTTTAAAAGGAGTAGTTTATACAGAAGGGTCAAACAAAACTTCACACTTGGTTACCGTTACCAATCAACAACAGTAAATTATAAATAATATAAACGATTGCCTAAAAGAATATTATTTTTGTTCAAAATACAACTGCATGATAATTACCACAGACCATTATAAAGGTCTTATAGATCGCCTTGGTGCGTTAAGGAGGTATCTTTGACATTGATGCCAAATTAATAGAAATTGAAAACGAACAGGAAAAGACCTTGGCCCCAGATTTCTGGGATAATCCGCAGGAAGCGCAGGCACACATGAAATTTATCCAGTCTAAAAAGCAATGGGTAGATGATTATAATGCGGCAGAACTACTGGTCAAAGATTTAGAAGTGCTCATAGAGTTTTTTGCCGAAGATGAAGTTTCCGAAAAAGAAGTAGAACTCCAATATAATAAGGCTGTTGAGGTTTTAGAAAAAATGGAATTCAAAAATATGCTGTCCGAAGAAGGTGATGAGCTTCCTGCTGTTTTACAGATTACAGCCGGTGCCGGTGGAACAGAAAGCTGTGATTGGGCCGCCATGCTTATGCGTATGTATATTATGTGGGCAGAAAAAAATGGGTATAAGGTAAAAGAGTTAAACTATCAAGAAGGCGATGTTGCAGGAATAAAAACGGTAACCTTGGAGATTGATGGGGATTTTGCCTTTGGTTGGTTAAAAGGAGAAAATGGCGTTCATAGGTTAGTACGTATATCCCCTTTTGACAGCAATGCTAAAAGACACACCTCTTTTGCATCTGTTTATGTTTACCCATTGGTAGATGATAGTATTGAGGTAGACGTGAATCCTGCCGATATTACCATAACTACAGCAAGATCAAGTGGCGCGGGTGGACAGAACGTGAATAAAGTAGAAACAAAAGTACAATTAGTGCATCACCCTACAGGTATTCAAATATCTTGTTCCGATAGTAGAAGTCAGCATGATAACAGGGCCACGGCCATGAAAATGTTGAAATCACAGCTATATGAAATTGAACTACGCAAAAAAATGGAAGCAAGGCAAGAGATAGAATCATCAAAAATGAAAATAGAATGGGGTTCACAGATTCGCAATTACGTAATGCATCCTTATAAATTGGTGAAAGATGTAAGAACAGCTGAGGAAACTGGTAATGTTGATGCGGTTATGGATGGTGATATCAATAGATTTCTTAAGTCTTACCTAATGATGATGGGTCAAAAAGACGAAGTGTAATTTATATATTTACAAAATGATAAAGATATATCACAATCCAAGATGTAGAAAGTCCAGGGAGGGACTAGCAGTTTTGGAGAATTCTGGCAAGGAGTTTGAAGTAGTTAAATATTTAGAAGAAGTACCTACTAAAGAGGAACTCAGGGAAATATTAAATTGTTTAGGAATTACCCCTGAGAATCTAGTTAGAAAGAATGAAGCTATTTGGAAAGAGAAGTTTAGAAATAGGTTATTATCCGATGAAGAAATATTGGATGCCATGATCAACTATCCTAGACTTATAGAAAGGCCAATAGTTATTAATAATGGTATTGCCGTAATAGGTAGGCCCATAAACAATATTGAAAAGATTATTTCTTAAAAAATGCTTAATAGAATTTAATTTTTAAAGCATATGTTAACAAACATTTAACCACTAGTGGTTAAACCAATGTCTAATAATATAATCCTATGTTATGAAAAAAGTAATACAGCATCGAAGCTTTCATTTTTTAGCAATATTACTATTGCTATTTACAAGTTCTGAAATTTTTGGTCAATATGGTTATGGTCGAGGCGGCTATGGCTATGGTCGTGGTGGTTATGGTTATGGTAGACAACGTAGTGCAATACCGCAAGCCCAAGAAACTCCTAAAAAAGTGGAGCCTAAAACTGCTGAAGAAATGGTAGATGGTGAAATGCCTTCCATAACGGAAGCATTGTCATTAAACGAATTCGAATCAGCAATTTTAAGCTCTGTACTTAAAAAATATGTACAGGAGCGTATTGAAGCCCAAATATTAAAACTTCCACCAGAAAAAATGAGGGAAGTATATGAGAGTATTACCAAACGACAAGATGAAGAATTAAAGGCAGGGTTACCATTAGAGAAATACGAAGCCTTTGTAGAACTCCAAAAAAACGGAGTGGACAAAACTATAAAGCAAAACAAAAAGAAGAAAAAAAAGAAAAAACAAAAGAAAACCAAAACCTAAACACATGAAAAAACTTTTCCCTTTACTCCTATTTTTAGCTTTACAACCCATATTAAGTCAAAGACCGGAGGGAAGCCGGGGAAGAGAACAAGCTCCAATAGTAATCACAGGAACCGTGCTGGATGATGAAACAAACCAGCCTTTGGAATACGCCACTTTAGTCTTACAAAGTAGTGACAACCCTGATAAGGTTACTGGCGGTATCACAGATATAAACGGAAAATTTTCAGTAGAAGTTGCACCTGGTAATTATGATGCCAGAGTAGAATATATTTCATACAAAACACAGCAATTTCCTAGTAAAGCATACAACTCAAATACAGACCTTGGCACTATTAAGTTAACCTTAGATGTGGCCCAATTAGAGGGCGTGGAAGTAATTGCCGAAAAGACCACCGTAGAACTTCGACTGGATAAAAAAATATACAACGTTGGAAAAGACTTGACCGTTAGCGGAGGAACTGTAAGTGATGTTCTGGATAACGTACCCTCAGTATCGGTAGATGTCGAAGGAAACGTTCAATTGAGAGGAAATGATGATGTACGTATTTTAATTAATGGTAAACCGTCTGCAATAACAGGTTTAAATTCAGCCGAGGCACTTCAGCAGCTTCCGGCTGAATCTATAGAAAAAGTGGAAGTA
The DNA here is from genome assembly GCA_965662155.1 of Maribacter sp. Lineage (GTDB taxonomy): Bacteria > Bacteroidota > Bacteroidia > Flavobacteriales > Flavobacteriaceae > Maribacter. The sequence goes on from CBFIGW010000003.1 coordinate 37,066, forward strand.
ATTACCTCCCCTTCTGCACGTTATGACGCCGAAGGTTCAGGAGGTATTATTAATATCATTTTACGTAGAAGTAAACTACAGGGCATGAACGGGGCTCTGACTGCAAACCTCGGTGAACCCGCACGTTATGGGCTCAACGGAAATTTAAATTATAGAACTGGCGATGTTAACATTTTCACTAATACCGGATACAATTATCGTAAGTCTCCAGGCAACTCTTTTGACAATACCGTTTTCTTTGATGAAAATGGAAACTTCACCAATAGTATTACAGAGGATGAAGAACGTGAACGCATTAGAAAAGGTATAAATTCTAACATTGGTGTGGAATGGTATATTAATGAAACATCCTCTATAACACAAAGCATATTTATACGTAGTTCTGATAATTCAAACGAAACATTAAATAATTTTTCACAACAGGACTTTGATTTAAATACTACTAGCGGGTACCGACTCGATGAAGAGGCTGAAGAAGATGAAACTTTTCAATATTCTTTTAATTATGATAAGCGATTTAATGATTCTGGACATAACCTCACCTTTGCCTTCCAATATGAGGATAGTCAAGAAATTGAAGCATCAGAGATTATACAAAATGATTTTTTGAGTGAAACCGTACGCACTGCTGAAGACCAAAGACGCGTGTTTTTACAAACTGATTATGTTTTACCAATTGGAGAAAATCACCAGTTTGAAATTGGGTATCGCGGAGATTTTAATCGTTTAGAAACTGATTATGATGTTGCATTCATCCAACCTACCATTAATGAGTTAGGTATTACCAATCCTAGCAATGTTCTTGATTTTAAAGAAACTATTAATGCAATTTACACTCAGTTTGGTAGTAAAATCAATAAATTCTCTTATCTCGCAGGTCTTCGGTACGAATCAACAAGACTTATAATTAACCAAATAGAAAGTAATGATTTCGCAAGAAATAATTTTGACGGTTTCTTTCCAACATTAAATTTGAATTATGAAATGTCAGAAAAACAAAGTTTATCTTTAGGGTATAACAGAAGATTACGTAGACCACGTTCTTTTTTCCTAAATCCATTCCCCTCTAGATCAAGCCCTACAAATTTATTTCAAGGAAATCCTCGTTTAACACCTTCTTACAGTAATCAAGTAGATTTAGGTTACATCAACCGTTTTGAAAAGGTCACGTTAAACACATCTGTGTATTTTCAGAGAGCAACAGATGTAATTACCTTTATAACCGAAGATACAGGTGAAGATACATTCTTTGATGGCCAACAAGTAAGTATTCTAAGGAGAACACCCGTGAACTTGGCAAAAAATGATCGCTATGGTTTTGAATTCACCACTAATTATAGACCTACAAGAAATTGGAATTTGAACGGAAACTTCAACATTTTCAATCTTATCACCCGTGGCGATTTCAATGGTCAGAATTTTGATGCCGAAAATTTGAGTTGGTTTATACGATTAAACAATAAGGTTACTTTATTTAAGTCAATCGATTGGCAAACACGGTTCTTCTATCGGGGCCCACGAGAAACGGCACAATCTAGAAGCCAAGGGATTGCATCGGTAAGCCTGGCTTTTAGTAAAGATTTATTTAAGGAAAAAGCTTCATTGGCCTTAAACATTAGTGATGTTTTCAATAGCGGTAAAAGAATTAGTAGAACTTTTACACCATTCTTTGAAAACAACAGTGAATTTCAACGTAGGGTTAGAAGCATTAACTTAGCCTTTACCTATCGCTTTAATCAAAAGAAAAAACGTGGAGGTAATCGAGAACGAGGAGGTGATGATGATGGAGAATTTGAAGAGTAACTAAGATATTAAACTTATATAAGGAATTTGATTTATTAACCTAAATAACAAAAAAAGGGAAGCATTTTGCTTCCCTTTTTTAATATCTTTTTACTAGGCTTCTCTAGCAGCTCTTTTCTTATCGCGTTTTTCTTTTATTAATTCTTTAATATTACCAAATAACCAATAAGGTACTACAAAAGTTAATAAGAAAATCATTAACCAAAATCCTATGGTCAATATGGTTAAAAAAGCTAAAAATCCTAAATATTGGTCAAAATCGAACATATCTTACTTCTTAATTCTCAACAAAGATACCATAAAGGAATTATTTTTTGCAAACCAAAATGAAAATTAATTTTAGATATACTTACTTCTTTGTTATCAAAAAATAAATACATGCCTTATTTTTGGACTACTTAGTTAGCAATACACTATTATATTATTGAAATTATGGAATATAGAATAGAAAAAGATACCATGGGAAACGTAGAGGTTCCCAAGGATAAATACTGGGGAGCACAGACCCAACGTTCACGTAACAACTTTAAAATAGGCCCTGTAGCCTCAATGCCATTAGATGTGGTCTACGGATTTGCCTACTTAAAAAAATCCGCCGCATATGCCAACTGTGAATTGGGCGTATTAAGTGAAGATAAAAGAGATTTAATCGCAAAAGTTTGTGATGAAATTCTTGATGGCAAGCATGATGATCAATTTCCTTTGGTTATTTGGCAAACGGGTTCAGGCACCCAAAGCAATATGAACGTAAATGAGGTTATTGCCAACAGAGCACATGAGCTAGCGGGAAAAGTGATTGGAGAAGGCGAAAAGACCATACAGCCCAATGATGATGTAAACAAATCCCAATCATCTAATGACACCTTTCCTACCGGAATGCATATCGCAGCATACAAGAAAATTATAGAGGTAACCATTCCAGGAGTTACACAGTTACGTGATACGCTTCATAAGAAAGCCGAAGATTTTAAAGACGTTGTTAAAATTGGCAGGACGCACTTAATGGATGCTACTCCCCTAACCCTAGGTCAAGAGTTCTCTGGTTATGTATCACAATTAGATCACGGTTTAAAAGCACTTAAAAACACCTTAGCGCATTTAAGTGAATTGGCGCTGGGAGGAACTGCTGTAGGTACTGGACTAAATACGCCAAAAGGATATGATGTATTGGTTGCCAAATACATTGCGGATTTTACAGGTTTGCCTTTTATAACTGCAGAAAATAAATTCGAGGCACTTGCTGCACATGACGCTATTGTTGAGAGCCATGGAGCTTTAAAACAATTGGCAGTATCGTTAAATAAAATTGCGAATGACATTAGAATGATGGCTTCAGGACCACGTTCCGGTATTGGCGAAATCATAATACCGGCAAACGAGCCCGGTAGTTCTATAATGCCTGGAAAAGTAAATCCTACCCAATGTGAGGCCATGACAATGGTATGCGCTCAAGTGATGGGGAATGATGTAGCGGTTACCATAGGTGGAACCCAAGGGCATTATGAACTAAATGTGTTTAAGCCAATGATGGCTGCCAACATCTTACAATCTGCTGAGCTTATAGGTGATGCCTGTGCTAGTTTTGATCAAAACTGTGCCATTGGAATTGAGCCCAACCGCGAGGTTATTAAAGAGCTTTTAAACAATTCCTTAATGTTGGTAACCGCTTTAAATACCAAAATCGGGTATTATAAAGCTGCAGAAATAGCAAACACTGCCCACAAAAATGGCACTACCTTAAAAGTAGAGGCAATTAATTTAGGCTATGTTACTGCAGAGGAATATGACGAATGGGTAAAACCAGAAGATATGGTAGGTAGCTTAAAATAGTAATCGACTTTATTATAAAAAAAGTAAAAGGGCGGTCTTTAAAAGACCGCCCTTTTTATTTAAATGGATAGTGTGTATATTATTTTAAGGTAAACTTAGATGTACCTAGTAATTTTAATTTATCATCATAAACATTCACCATATAATTACCTTTTTGGAAATCACCAGCAGGCTTATTGATATAGTCACATACATCTAAGGATTTATTTTCGTAGTAAAAGGCTGTTCCTTTGCTATATGTTACAGAAGCACCACCGTCATTAGTTTTAGAAAAACTCTCACCCAAAACGTTTCCTTGAGGATCTAATACTTCTAAATAAAACTCTCTATCACCTGCTTGCGCAATTACATTATCCGCAACGGTAAAACAAATTTTAAATTTATCAGTAGCTCTGGCTCTAGATGTAGAAACCAATTTACCACTATTACGTTCTCTTACAGCATCAACATTAAATTTAGATAGGTTTAAAGCAGAACCTTTTTCAACCGCATCGGCTAACTGTGTATTTTGTACTACTAAAGAATCATTAAAAACGGTTTGTTTTTCTAATTCTACATATGTGCTATCTCTTTGCATAGCGATCATTGTATTAGAACGTGTTAAAGAATCAACTTGTTTTAATAATTGCTCTCTTTCCGCTTTAAGAACACCAACTTGTCTTCTATATCTGGCCAAAGAAGAAATATCAGCCTTCATTGAAGTAACAGAGTCAATATATTTTGCAATATTGTCCCTTGCAGAAACTAATTCTTCATTAGTTGCATTACTTTCCAAAATAGCTTTATCGTACTCAGATTTTAAGCTATTTAAATCCTCTACTACTAGTTCTTTTTCTTTGGTTAGAACTGTTTCAGTCTTCTTTTTATCTTGATAAAGACTTACTGTGTAAATAATAGTACCCAAAAGTACAACCCCTAATAAAGCGGCCAATACTTTTAATCCATTGTTGTTTTTTGCTTCACTCATAATGTAATTTTTAATTTTCTCGTTGAATCTTCAACTAAATTTTGGTTGTTTGTTTCATTCTATATACGCAAGGATGTTCCTTTTAGATTTTTTTGTGTTAATTTTTTTCAATATTGACTTAATAATAAGTTAGTTACCATTATTTTTAAATCATAATTGTTATTGTATATGCTGGATATTGTAAGCTTTAACGATAGTTATGCTAGGTTATTTAGAGACCTTAATATTGCTTGGTTAGAAAAATATTTTGTAGTTGAGGAAAAAGATATAGAGCTACTCAATGATAGTCGATCTCAAATAATAGAAAAGGGTGGTTTTATTTTTATTGGCATATGGAATGATGTTCCAGTAAGTTGTTTTGCGCTGATTCCCTATGAAAATGGATTTTTTGAATTAGGAAAAATGGCAGTTGATAAGAACTATCAAGGAAGAAAAATTGGTCAAGCGCTACTTGCCCATGCTATCCAATTTGCGAAGTCCAATAATTGGAAAAAAATAATACTATATTCTAGCACCAAACTAGATACGGCACTTCATATTTATCATAAGTTTGGTTTTCAAGAAGTACCTTTAGAAAAAGAATTACCTTACGTAAGAAGTGATATTAAAATGGAATTGACACTTTAAATCTAAAACTATGAAAATGAAAAAATCTATTATTTGTTTATGCCTCTCCATAGCCTTTTTAAGCTGTAAAGAGAGCGCCAAAACTGATGCTAAAGCCAAAGCCGAAAATAAACAGGTATCTACCACCGATCAAAAAGAAATGCAAAAAGATGTTCAGGTTATTCCCATAGAACACGCAACTACGGTATTGGAATGGGGCGAAATTACTATTTATGTTGACCCTACTGGAGGTGCAAAAGCTTTTGAAGGTCAAAAAAATCCGGCCCTAATTCTAATTACGGATATACACGGAGACCATTTAAATGTGGAAACATTACAAGAACTGAGTGCAACAAATGCAGCTTTTGTAGTCCCAAATGCCGTAGCCGAACAAATACCCGAAACCTTTAAACCCCAACTAAATATACTGGCAAATGGTGAAAACACAAAACTGATGGGCGTAGGTATTGAAGCGATACCCATGTATAATCTTAGGGAAGAGGCCAAAGATTTCCATGTAAAAGGCCGTGGTAACGGTTATGTATTAACTTTAGGAGACGAAAGAGTTTATTTTTCCGGTGATACAGAGGATATTCCCGAAATGAGAAGTTTGGAAAACATTGACAAAGCTTTTGTTTGTATGAACCTACCATACACAATGACCGAAGAAAGCGCAGCTTCCGCAGTATTGGATTTTAAGCCGGCAGAAGTTTATCCCTACCATTATAGGGGAAGACCAGATGTAAGCGATGTCGAGAAATTTAAAAAGTTGGTCAATGAGGGTGATTCAGAAATTGAAGTAGTGCAGCTGGACTGGTATCCAAAAGAGGATTATTAGAAATTTTATGTAACATACATGAATGAATAAAGTCCTTTTAAACATAAACTTAATATAAACCAAAAAACATTAACTAAATGAAATTGAAAACCAGCATGGTTTTTCTTTCTGTCATTTTTCTACTGATCCTTGGCTGTGGAGAAAAGGAAGTAAAGCAGAGTAAAGAAGCAGCACAATTCAAGGTTCCCGTAGAATACTATACCTTGGACAATGGACTAAAAGTAATCCTCTCACAGGACAAAACTTCCCCAACCGCTATTGTAGCCGTTTATTATAATATCGGTTTTAGAATTGAACCAAAAGAGCGAACAGGTTTTGCACATTTATTTGAGCATATGATGTTTCAAGGCTCAAAGAATATGGGTAAGATGGAATTTATTAAATTGGTTCAAGAAAATGGTGGAGTATTAAATGGCTCCACAAGGTTTGATTTTACGAATTATTTTGAAATAGTTCCTTCCCATAAATTAGAGACTATGCTATGGGCAGAAGCTGACCGTATGCGAGGTCTTGATATTACGCAGGAAAACCTCACCAATCAACAAGGGGTGGTAAAGAACGAAGTAAAGGTGAATGTACTTAATCAGCCTTACGGTGGTTTTCCATGGTTGGATATGCCACAATATGCCAATACAAACTGGAATAACGCCCATAATTTTTATGGGGACCTAAAAGACTTGGATGCAGCTAATTTAGAGGACGTTGCCAGTTTCTTTAAGACATATTACGCACCAAATAATGCCGCACTCTCTATAGTAGGAGATTTCGAAATTGAAGAAGCCAAAACATGGATTCAAAAATATTTTGGTGACATTCCTGCTTCGGAACTACCGGAAAAACCGGACATTTCAGAACCAAAGCAAACCGAGGAAAAGTCTTTTGTTAAGGACGACCCTTTGGCCAACAAACCGGCTATAGCCTTAGCCTATCATATGCCGAAAAGAAATACACCAGAGTATTATGCTATGGGACTACTTGATCAAATACTGGTACAAGGAGATAATAGTCTATTAGCTCAAAAGCTGGAAAAAGAAAAGGGCTACACTTCCAATGTTAGCGGGGGTATCAATTATTTAGGAAATATGTTCAACTATCAAGGTCCAATGTTATGGATGTACGACCTAACTTATGATAATGAAACCTCTGAAGATGAAATATTATCTTCAATTGATGAAGTCATGGACACCTTAAAAGCCAAAGTAAATCAAAAAATGATAGATCAAGCAATTGTTAAGATCAGGTCGCAGCTTTACGATGATATTGGTGGAACATTCGGTCTTGGGCGTGCCGACCTCCTTTGTTCCTTTGCCCTTTTTGACGATAATCCTGAGCGCATAAATACGTTGGAAGGGTCCTTTAAAGAGATTACTCCAGAAATGGTTAAAAAAACCATTGATGAATATTTGGTAAAAACCAACAGGACCATACTTAGAGTAAATCCATTATTAGCAGATAACGAAAAAACACAATCCTAATGAAGTATTATTTCCTATATATAGTGGCCATAGCATTTTCTGTGAATATAATGGCCCAAGAAAAAGAAATGCCCCCAAAAGGAGGTGAACCTAAGAATTTTACCCTTCCCGAAAAGGAAGTGGTCTCTTTTGACAACGGTTTGACCTTGGTTATGATTCCTTATGGTTCCATACCAAAAGCTACCATACGTTTTAGTATTAAAACTGGAAATATCGATGAAAATGAAAACCAAGTTTGGTTAAGCGATTTGTTGGCCGATTTATTGGAAGAAGGAAGCGCAACCAAAACCAACAAGGAAATTGCTGATGAGATGGCTGGTATGGGAGGTAACTTGAATATTGGTGTTGGCCTACATACTTCCTCCATTAGCAGTTCCGTGCTATATGAATTTGCTCCCGATGCCATTGCGGTAATGGCAGATGTTCTAAAAAACCCTAAGTTCCCTGAATCAGAGTTGGGACGCTTGAAGGATAATATGAAACGGGACCTTTCTGTTCGATTATCAAGACCACAAGCACAAGCTAATCGTGATTTTTATGCCACCTTATATCCTGACCATCCCTACGGACGAGTATATCCAACCGATAAAATGATAAATTCTTATACCGTGGAAGATATTAAGACATTTTATAATGAAAACTTTGGCGCTTTACGAACCACTGTTTATGTAGCCGGTAATTTTGATGTTGCGGAAGTTAAATCAGCTGTTAAAAATGCTTTTGGAGATTGGAAAAAAGGTACAACATCCAAATATAATGTTGCAGAACCAGTAGTCTCTAGCGAAATAAAAATTATTGATCGTCCAGAAGCTCCCCAATCTACAATTTATTATGGTTTGCCCGTTATTGGGCCATCACATGAAGATTATGTGGCCTTGGATGTGACCAATTCTATACTAGGAGGTTCATTTGCTTCGCGTATCACTAGTAATATTAGGGAAGATAAGGGGTATACCTATTCCCCTTATAGTAGCTTGGACACCAATTATAAGAGCGGGGTATGGTACGAATCCGCAGATGTGACTACCGAACATACTGGTGCTTCGTTGGCCGAAATTCAAAAAGAAATAGAACGTTTACAAAATGAACCACCTTCCCAAGAGGAGATGGATGGAATCATCAATTATGAGTCTGGTATTTATGTGCTACAAAATTCAACACCTAATGGTATCATAGGGCAGTTGATATTTTTGGATACCCATGACCTGGATGAATCGTTCTTGACCAACAAAGTGGAGAAGATGCATGCGGTTACGCCTGAAAAGGTTCAGGAAATGACACAAAAATATATCAATACCGAAAATATGACCTTAATTGTTGTTGGTGACAAGGCCAAGATTCAGGACCAAGTTCTGGAAACCGTTAAAAAGCCTTTAAAGCAATAGACGTAACTCTTATAAGAAAAAGGCTCTCATCTTGGGAGCCTTTTTTTATCGAATCAATTTTTTATACTTAATTCGTTTCGGCATCAAATCACCTCCGAGTCTTTTCTTTTTGTTTTCCTCATAATCAGAGAAAGAGCCCTCAAAGAAATATACTTGTGAATCTCCTTCAAAAGCAAGAATGTGTGTACAAATACGATCTAAAAACCATCTATCGTGAGAAATTACTACGGCACATCCGGCAAAATTCTCTAAACCTTCTTCCAGCGCCCGTAATGTATTCACATCCAAATCATTGGTTGGCTCATCCAAAAGCAAAACGTTTCCTTCCTCTTTCAAGGTCATGGCCAAATGCAAACGGTTACGTTCACCACCAGACAACATACTTACTTTTTTATTTTGCTCACTTCCAGAGAAGTTAAATCTGCTTAAATATGCCCTAGAGTTTACTTGTCTGCCCCCCATCATAATAAGTTCTTGCTCATCACTAAAGTTTTGCCAAATAGTTTTATCCGGGTCAATATTGGAATGGCTTTGGTCTACATAAGCTATTTGTGCAGTATCACCAACTAAGAATTCTCCTTTATCAGGTGTTTCCTCACCCATAATCATTCTAAAAATAGTAGTCTTACCAGCGCCATTGGGACCAATAATACCTACAATTCCTGCTTGTGGCAAGTTAAAGTTCAAATCTTCGTACAACAACTTATCCCCATAAGCCTTACTTACCCCTTTGGCTTCAATAACATTGGTTCCCAATCTGGGTCCATTTGGAATATAAATCTCTAGCTTTTCATCTAGTTGCTTTTGATCCTGACTCATTAATTTATCATAATTTTTGAGTCGGGCTTTCTGCTTGGTCTGTCTTCCTTTTGCTCCCTGTCTTACCCATTCCAGCTCACGCTCCAACGTTTTCTGACGTTTGGAAGCTGTTTTACTTTCTTGTGCAAGCCTTTTGGATTTTTGATCTAGCCATGAGGAGTAATTTCCTTTCCAAGGAATACCTTCACCCCTATCCAATTCCAAAATCCAACCTGCTACATTATCCAAGAAATACCTATCGTGTGTTACTGCAATTACAGTGCCTTTATATTGGGCCAAATGATGTTCCAACCAATGTACGGACTCGGCATCTAAATGGTTGGTAGGTTCATCCAGCAACAATATTTCAGGTTCTTGCAACAACAATCTACAAAGGGCCACCCTTCTTTTTTCCCCACCAGAAAGTACGGAAATTTTCTTATCCGCTTCAGGAGTTCTAAGGGCATCCATTGCAATTTCCAATTTGGTATCCAGTTCCCAAGCGTTAGATGCATCAATCTTATCTTGTAAGGTAGCTTGCTGATCCATGAGTTTCTGCATTTTATCTGCATCCTCATAAACTTCAGGAAGTCCAAACATATCGTTTATCTTATTGTACTCATCAAGAATGGCAACAGTATCGGCCACGCCCTCTTTTACAACTTCTAAAACGGTTTTATCTTCATCCAATTGAGGTTCTTGTTCAAGATATCCAACATTATAACCCGGTGAAAAAACCACATCGCCCTGAAAATTTTTATCGACACCTGCAATGATTTTCAAGAGCGTGGATTTACCTGATCCGTTTAAACCTAGGATTCCAATTTTGGCTCCATAAAAGAAACTGAGGTAAATATTCTTTAAAACTGGGGTGTTCGCATTTTTATAGGTCTTGGTAACTCCTGACATGGAGAAAATGACCTTCTTATCGTCGGACATAAAAAATTGTATTTATTTGGTTGATGAAAATTAAATAAAAAAGTGGAATTACACCCTACCTTTTAAAGCATTAAAAACCCAGGCAATAGCAAAGAACCCAATACCAACAGATGCAAATCCCCATCCAGCAACATCATCATATCTAAATGCACCAAGGGCAATTAAAGCAAGACCTACAAAAATCATGATAAATGTGGCCCACGCCAATACGGTATTCTTATTCATTACTGTTCTATAAAGTTTAATAGAACAGCAAATATCGGTATTTTTAGGATGTTAATCCAATTTTACAGCCCTTTATTCCTCAAAAGGAAATACGATTCCGGTCTTGGAACGAACAGTATCCATTAAAGTTATCAAATCCAAGCTGTTCTTATGACTCCATAAATCACTTTCTAATTTACCTTGATTAAGACAAACATGCACTTCTTCAATTTCATGGGTGTAGCCTTTGCCTAATTTTGGAATTTCAATGGTTTCCTCTGTATCATCTTTCACCAATGTATAACTGGTGGCTTCATGCCATCTGGGGTTAATGTAAATGGTTCCTTTACTTCCAGATATCGTACTTCTCATTTCACATGTTGTATTTAGACCACTGTATAGCATGGCTAAAGCATTGGGGTAATCAAACACCATACTACATTGTTTTTCCACACCAGTGTCATGAAATTTTACAATGGCATCTATATCGGACGGCATTCCCAACAGTAAATAAGAAAGAAAAATGGGATAAATACCAATATCCAATAAGGACCCACCCGCTAAATCCGGATTTAAAAGTCGTCCTTTTACATCCCTATCTAAAGCATAAAAAGCAAAATCGGAATATAAATGGCCTACCTCCCCTATTTCTCCAGTGTCAACAAGTTGTTTAACCGCTTTAATCGTTGGATTGAAACGAGTCCACAACGCTTCCATTAAAAACACATTGTTTTTTTTGGCAGCCTCCAATATGGCAACCACTTCTTTTTTGTTAACTCCCAAAGGTTTCTCACAAAGGACATGAATCCCGGCATCCATAGCTTTAATAGCTAAATCCGAATGGCCCGTATGTGGTGTAGCAATATAGACAACATCTACCGTTCCACTTTTGAACAAATCAGCATAACTACCCAACGCATGTTCTGCATTATATTCATCTGCAAATTCCCTGGCCTTATTTAAACTTCGAGATGCAACGGCGGTTAGGCTTCCTCCGTTTACCAATGCCAAATCTTTAGAAAATGTGTGCGCAATATTACCGGCACCAACAATACCCCATCTGATCATACTTTTGTTTTTAGGATTGAGTCTACCCAAATTTAACTCCTTATCTTTAGCCAAGGAAATGAAATGCATAAGAATGGACATTAAATTCAATCAAAACGAAGACAGCAACAAGCTTTTATTATCAGAATTAAAGCGAAGAACCGCTCAAGTTCATTTAGGAGGTGGTAAAGCCAAAATTGCCAAGCAACACGACCAGGGCAAAATGACTGCCAGAGAACGGATAGCTTATTTATTGGACGATAAAGCCGAATCTATTGAAATAGGGACCTTTGTTGGCGAAGAAATGTATGAAGAACATGGTGGTTGCCCTTCTGGTGGTGTGGTAATAAAAATTGGTTATGTACAGGGCAGACAATGTATTGTAGTAGCTAATGATGCTACGGTAAAGGCTGGTGCATGGTTTCCTATTACTGCAAAAAAGAATTTACGGGCACAGGAAATTGCCATTGAAAACAAACTGCCAATTATCTATTTGGTCGACAGTGCTGGTGTTTATCTTCCGCTACAAGATGAAATTTTCCCTGATAAAGAACATTTTGGAAGAATTTTTAGAAATAATGCCATTATGAGCAGTATGGGTATTACCCAAATTTCTGCTGTTATGGGCAGTTGCGTTGCCGGTGGTGCCTATTTACCTATTATGAGCGATGAAGCGCTAATTGTGGATAAAACCGGTAGCATTTTCTTGGCTGGGAGTTATTTGGTAAAAGCCGCCATAGGAGAAAGCATAGACAATGAAACTCTTGGTGGTGCCACAACACATTGTGAAATTAGTGGTGTAACCGATTATAAGGCAAAGGACGATGCAGCGGCCTTAGACACCATAAAGAATATCATGAATAAAATTGGTGATTTTCCAAAGGCAGGTTACAATAGGATCAAAAGTGTAAAACCATCAGAAAACCCGGAAGATATTTATGGTATATTACCTGGTTCTAGAGCTGAGCAATATGATATGATGGAAATTATAAAACGGCTTGTAGATCACTCGGAATTTGAGGAATATAAAGCGGGTTACGGACAAACTATCATAACAGGATATGCCAGAATAGATGGATGGGCCGTTGGTATTGTTGCAAACCAAAGAAAAGTAGTGAAAACAAAAAAAGGTGAGATGCAATTTGGAGGGGTTATCTATTCTGATTCAGCAGATAAGGCAACGCGTTTTATAGCCAATTGCAATCAAAAGAAAATTCCTTTGGTCTTTTTACAAGATGTAACCGGTTTTATGGTAGGCAGTAAAAGTGAGCATGGAGGCATTATTAAAGATGGTGCCAAAATGGTAAACGCGGTAAGTAATTCCGTGGTGCCCAAATTCACCGTAGTTATTGGAAACAGTTATGGTGCCGGTAACTACGCCATGTGCGGCAAGGCATATGACCCAAGATTTATAGTCGCATGGCCAAGTGCTGAATTGGCAGTAATGAGCGGTAATTCTGCCGCTAAAGTTTTGTTGCAAATTGAAAAAGCTTCATTGAAGAAAAAAGGTGAAACCATAACGGAGAAAAAGGAAAAGGAACTTTTTGATAAAATTAAAAAAAGATATGATAATCAAGTATCCCCTTATTACGCAGCGGCACGTTTATGGACAGATGCCGTTATAAATCCTTTAGACACACGAAAATGGATTTCCATGGGTATAGAAGCTGCAAATCATGCACCAATTGAAAAGCATTTTAATATGGGGGTGTTACAGGTTTAATTAGACACCACGCTCACCGCATTGGATACTGTAAACATCTGTTGGTTAACGTTCCTTAGACTCAATTTAAAGACCTTGGTCTCCTTTCGTTGGGAAGCGCTACCATAATTATGGTAGATTGTGGCCTTTAAATAGGTAGGAGTCAGACTTTTGTTGCCTAGGTACTTCGCGTTTATTTGCCATACGCCCCGAATGGAATCGTCTATCAAATATTCTTCACTGGAGAATCCCGATATCTTCTCGTCCTTGATCCTGTCGGCATCCGCAAAAAGCGAGTGCTCACTTTTGAAATACTTGCCCTCGGGGTTTACGAACTGTAGCTCGAACTCCGCCTCACTATCGTTCCATTCGAAAACGAGACGTGTACCGTCGAACTCGTCATCTAGAACCAGTTTCTTCAATTCCCTTTTGGACAACAGTTCTTTCCCTTTTAATGCTATCAGATTGTTTAGTTCACGTTCCATGATGATTCCCAGGTCACCTTCGGCACGCAAGAAGCCTTCTTCCAGTAAATAACCGTAACGTGCGTAAATCGCGGCTGCTTTTTGGTGTTCCCCGATTTCTCGGTAGCTATTGGCCAAATCCATATATGATTGTGCATAGTTGGGACGTAACGTAAAAACTTTCTTGTACAGTTCATTTGCCTTCTCCAATCGGCCTTCGGCTTGATAGATGTAGGCCAAAGACTTTAAAGCAATTGGATTATCATCAAGTATACTGTTATTTTCTATAATAATCGAATCCGCAAATTCAGAGTTTTTCCAACGGTTGAAAAAATAATCATACGCATCCAACACATAATAGAAAGAGCTACCATAAATCTTAATTTGTTCATTGTATGTGTTTTTGGCTTCATCCTCAGTTTCACTGGCCAATAAACGCATTAAATAGCTAGGCTTATCATTCTTTATATTATCGGCCGTCAAGGCGCTATCATTATAGACATTCCCCCTCAAACGGGCCAAGTCATTTAGTGATTGAGCTTGTTGTCCCATATAATTAGCGCCCTTAGTATTTATGAGAATAACACCCCCATTAGCAGCTCCTCCGTATTTAGTAACAGCTCCCAATCCTCTCAAAACCGCAACCCTTTCAATATTTTCCACTTGTAGAAAAAATGGAAAATCCTTAACAATTAAACCATCTATATCATAGATAGCCGGAAACATGCCCATTGAAGCTCCCCTTAAATAAATAATAGGTTTTAACGGATTGTTAGGCAGTCTTTCCATGCGCATTCCAGGAAATTTAAATTGTAAGGAGCTAGCAATATCGACACCAATAGGATTCAATTCTTCCCCTTCTACTATGGTCATTGAAAAATTCGTAGTTTCCTTATCTATAAATCCAAAAGCTGAGTTGATTATATTCTTGTTCAACGCGTACTCTTCCCGCATTTCCTTTTGTGACTTTATCACTGTTTTAGAGACCACAACCTCATCTAATTGGTTTACCTCTGGAGTAAGTTCTATATTTAAAATTCTTGTTACATCTTCGACCACAATTTCCATAGTACGCATACTTGGGTAATCAAATAACAAAATATCTCCAGGACTTGCTTTTATTTTATACTCCCCATTAGGATTTGTTTTCGTCGTCTCTCCTGTTCTAGAAGATTTTATTTCCGCATTACCCAAAGGCGTGTCCAAATAGGTCACCTTACCTTTAATTTCATTTACTTTTTCCTGGGCCGTTACTAGGCCACATACCAAAACCAACAATGCAAAAAAATTTCTCATAGGATAGCATTTAAATTTATACTAGGCTCAATTACGGCCAGGGAAAGAAACTTACGTAATTGGACTATTTATTAATTACTCTTAAAATAAGAAAAAACTACAAAAATTATGCCGTGTTTAGTTTTTTTTCTAAATCTTAATTTTAATCAACTTTTTTCTAGGGTTTTGATTATCAAGATATAACCATTTGAGTTCCCTGGTTTGAGAAGGGTAACCAAAATTAGTATAAACGGAACATAACACTACTAAAGGTTCTGTATTCTCCTTATCTAAATTACCTAGATAATTCACGTTAATCTGCCAATCGCCCTTAAGATCATCATACAATTCAAACTCCTCCATGGCAAACCCTAAGTTTACTTCTTGTTCTATTCTATTGCTACTGGTCTCTTTATTATGCTCCCAATTAAAATATCTGTTTTGTGGGTTTACAAATTGAACTTTAAATTCAGCTTTTGGGTTACTCCATTCCAATCTCAAACGAACATTTATTTTTTCGTTCTTAAAATAAGACTCATTAAGGCTACTTACATTAAGGCTAGACCTTTTTTTGAAAACGAGATTTTTTATTTCCCGTAATACTGATTTTTGAATATCACCTACTTGTAACGTTCCATACGCTCCTCCTTTTGCCAACTTAACCAACATATCAAGCGCATTTTGATGGTTGCCTTTTTCCAACTCTAATTGAGCTTCCGTAAAATAGGGTTGTATTGCTGTAGGCTTTATGTCATGTATAGCTTTATTTAATTTTTCCGAAGATTTCATATCATTAATGCTTCTTGTCGAAAGTTCAACCAACTTTAAATAATATGTATTATCTGGGTACAATTCCCACAAATTAGAGATAATACGCGAAGCGATTTTGTTGTCCTTCTCCTTAAAAAATTCAAAACTATCTAAAAAGAAAGCATCGTTATTTTGGTTAAATAATCTAAGGCTTAGGTATTTATTGTAGGCTTCCTCTACTCCTGAAACACTTTTTAACGCTTTCGTAGTTGCAGACTCTCTTTGTACAATTTCTGATTTAGGATCATATAAATTATTCTGTACCAAAGCACTATTGACTTTTTCATTTTTTCCATTGCCCTTTATTCCTGACTTAGTGGTTATTAATATCACACCTGCGTTACCGGCAGTTCCATAGCGATTGGTAGCGGCAAAACCTTTTAAAACTGTTATTTCGGCTACATTGTCAGGGTTAATAAAAGAAGCATCTCCAAGAAATCCTGTAGAGGAATCAGATTGCTGAATGGGTATACCATCCACGACCACCAAACCATACTTATTTCCAAGTAAGGTGTTATTGGATCTACCCGAGAACTGCGTCAAATCCTGATCACTTCCCAAATTAATATTGGAGAACCTACCTTGAACACTTTGATTTAAATCAGTCTGTATTGGAGTTATCTCATCCTCACCTATTGATTGTACAGCAAACCCAACGCTTTCCTTACTTTTAGCACCTATTCCCGTATTTACCATTTCTTTTGTAACGGCATCTATACGTTTTTCACTCACAATCACCTCTTCAAGTTCTGTTACATTAGAATTCATAAAAACATCTACGTTGTTGGAGAAATAGCCAACAGGTATAGTTTTCATTGTCCTAAAAGATCTACTAGAAATTAATATTGAATCTCCAGGAACACTTGGTATATTAAACCTACCGGATCCATCGGTCTTATAAATTTTGTCATTACCCATAACCCTCAGTTCAATATCGCTATAAGGTTCGTTATCTATATAAACTGTTCCAGATATGGATGCACTTTTATCAGTATTAGCCAAATTTTCTTTTTTGCTGAGGTTGCCTGGTAAAACAGCGGCAAAATCCATTAATCTACCTCTCCCGATCAATGCCGCTTTTTTTAAAGCTTCTTCATTTCTATCTGGAACACTGTTTACAATAAAATTTCCTTTTTTAACCGGCAACAGCATATTAGCTGCAAGATTCTTGCCGTCACTAAAAAAATAAACTTGGTCGTTTTT
>CBFIGW010000004.1:0-54369 GCA_965662155.1 Maribacter sp.
GTAATGGGCCAAGTAAAAGCACATAGTATAATTTAGACCCAAAAAAATAAGATTGTTCTTTTGAAATAAGATTTGGTGTAATTTTTATAAAGTTAAATTGATTACCCTTGGCAATTACGGCCTGCTTATTGGTATTGCCCATTGTTACCACATTGTTGCTTGAGTTTATTGGGCCCTCCAATACATTGACCATTATTTCGTCTGAGTTTAAGGTCATATACGCTTCCTTGGCTGGGTTAAAGTAGCTAAAGGAAATGGAAGGAATTGGGTATTTACCTCTAAATGCAGGAACAATGGTATAGCTATTACTGACCTTACCTTGCATGCCTCTTAAATTAGTACGCACACTTTCATTAAATTCCGGTTCATATACTTCAAGAGCACTGGGAAGCTCTGGTTCTGGTAACTTGAATAGTTTTAAGTTGCCTTTTCCACTAACCTCAACAACCGCCAATAAAGACTCTGTGGCGTTCAAAGAATTTTTATTGGTAGTTACCTTGAATTCAAAATCTCCTACAGCTCCCGTGAAATTTTCTGGCTGGTTGGCCAAAGGCAATGCTTTTACATTAATAGTTCTTTGTCCTGCCGAAACAGTTTTATTGGTTTGGGCATATATTCTACCTCCAAAGAAATCTCTTTTATTCGTAGGCACGTCTACGGTTACATCTAAAGACAAAGGCTCTATTTCCAATTTGCCGGATTTTTGAGGATAGAGTACTACCCTTTTTAATATGACATACCTGTATGGTTTGCCTTTATAGGTCCCATTTTGTGCGCTTAAACGGGATACTTTAATATCTTGGCTCCAAAAATTATTGTATGTGGGGTTATCCAAAGGTTGGTAGTTAGAAACACTTATATTAGGGCTTACATACAGTTTGTAAACCACACTTATAGCTTCGTTTAAGTAAGGGTTGGATTTGGATACCTCGGCTACCAGATGCAGATTGTCATCTGCAATATCATCCGCAGTCATTTGATCACTGGGCTTATCAACGGCCGCAGTAACTTCTACTTCTTTGGCCAAAGATTTATAAGTTTTTCCAAGGATTACTATAGAAGCCTGTTTTATAGTGAATTTGCCTTTGGCTGTGGGAGCGAGGGTATAGGAATAAGTTTTGGAATAACTACGCACACCATTTATCCATGAAGAACTTATAGATTGCGACGGACCCATAAGAACCCTAAACCCTGCAAAGTCTGGTGGACTAAAATTGTCCCCATCCTTGTTCATAGTGAAATCTACGCGCAAACGTTCATTGAGCCCCAACTTGGGTTTGCTTAATTTCATTTCAAAAGTAACCGCATCACTTTTCTGTGCCTTTATATTAAAGACAAGGAGCAACATGGAAATACTTACTATGAACTGCTTAATTGTCATAATTAATTACCAATCTTTTTCATTTTTAGCCTTAGCACCTTTCACCTTCTTGGCATCTATTTTATCCTGTACTTTTTTCTCGGCATTTTGCATAGCACGTAAAAGGTTTTCTATCTGTTGTTTAGATAGTTGATTTGGTTTAGGTTGTTGTGGTTGGTCTCCTTGTTCAGGTTTTTTCTTTTGTTCTTTTTTCTCGTCACCTTCTCCTTCTTTGTTCTCATCTTTCTTTTCGTCTCCTTTGTCCCCTTCATCTCCTTTGTCGCCGTCTTCACCTTGATCTTTATTGTCTTGGTTTTCATCGTCCTTATTGTCACCATCCTTATTTTGATCTTGGTCTTTCTTGTCCTCTTGGTCTTTGTTATCGTCCTTATTGTCCTTGTTCTCATCCTGCTCTTTCTTAAGCATCTCCTTGGCAAGGGCTAAATTATAACGTGTTTCCTCGTCTTTGGGATTGTTGCGTAAGGCTTCTTTATAGGCCTCCACTGCTTTCGCGTATTCTTTTCTTTTCATAAAGACATTTCCCATATTATGGTATGCTTTATGTTTTTCTAGTTTTGAGGTCGCCGTTTCTCCGGCTTCTTTAAATCTACCAAAGGCTTCACTATAGGTTTCATTGTTATAGTATGCATTGCCTAAATTGTATGGCGCAGCTGCATTATCCGGGCTTTTGGCAATTGCTTTTCTATAATCTACTTCGGCTTGAATAAAATTGTCCTCAGAAAGATTTTTATTTCCGTCCCAAGTATAATTGTTAGAAGTTCTTAATGCTTTTTCTTTTTCCTTGGCATCTTCTTCCTGCCCAGAAACGACAGATACAATACATACAAGTAAAAATAAAACTGGAATCTTTTTCATTTTATTCTGACTGATTTTCGTTGAACAAATTCAATTTTTTAAGCCATTTGGTCTTACGGTCCAATATAAATATTTCCAAAAACAGGAACAAAAGCCCAGCACCAAGAAACCATTGGAATTGGTCTTTATATTCTGCAAATTGTTTTGCCTCAAATTCTTTTTTATCCATTTGAAGTAGTTCCTCTGTTATAAACTCAACAGCTTGGTCTGTGTTACTACCATCAATATATTGACCGTTACCTTCCTCGGCTATTTCTATCAAAACCTCTTGGTTTAGTTTAGTGATAACCACCAAACCTTGTGCATCCTTTTTCAGAGATTCCGTAATTCCATTTCTTTTTAACGGAATCACAGATCCTTTCGTAGACCCTACGCCTATGGTATAAATTTTTATTCCTTGGTCAACTGCTTCATCAACAGCCTCAATGGCCGATCCATCTGTATGATCCTCCCCATCAGAAACAATGAACAAAACTCTATTGGTTTGTTCATCGTCATCATAAAAAGTGGTTGCGAGTTCTATAGCTTCGTTAATTGCCGTTCCTTGGGAAGTTAACATACTGGTGTTCATTCCCTGAAGAAACATTTTGGCAGCGCCATAATCCGTAGTAATAGGTAATTGTGGATATGCTTGGCCGGCATAAGCAATAATACCTATTCTATCACTTGCTAATTGATTTATGATTTCGGAAACCAATCGCTTTGCTTTTTCAATACGGTTGGGCGCAATATCTTCTGCCAACATACTTTTAGATACATCTACAGCAAAAACTATATCTACACCTTCTCGTTTAACAGTCTCTAATTTTGTGCCAATTTTGGGGTTTACCAATGCTAGGATAAGTCCGGACAGTCCCAATAAAAAGAAGATAAGTTTTAATGTGCTTTTATAATTTGATTTTGTTGGGGTTAATCTTTTGAGTAATTGATGGTCGGCAAATTTTTTCTGTGTCCTTTTTTTCCAAATCAATACGAATAGGAAAAGGACAATAATCACCGGAATGATGAACAGTAAATAAAAATATATTTTTTCGTCTAACTGAACCATAATTTACACAAAGCTTCTAAAGATTGTATTTCTCAAAATCCATTCCAGTAATAATAGAATACCCGCTATTAAAACCCACGGCCTAAATTTTTCTTCGTATCGATAATACTTAAATTCCTCTACTTCTGTTTTTTCCAATTTATTGATTTCATCGTAAATTTCTTCTAATGTTTCATTATCGGTTGCCCTAAAGTATTTGCCTCCTGTTATTTCGGCTATATTGTTTAGCAGTTCCTCATCTATTTCTACTTGCCGCATACCATATCTAAAAGAACCGTCTGCATTATAGGATATCGGAGTAAGAGCGTTGCCGTTTGTGCCTAAGCCAATGGTATATGTTTTTATATCAAATTCTTTGGCTAAGTCTGCCGCGGTCTGCGGTTCTATAAAACCAGAGTTGTTAACGCCATCGGTAAGAAGAATTATGATTTTACTCTTGGCCTTACTTTCCTTTAATCTATTTACGGATGTAGCTAGGCCCATTCCTATAGCGGTACCATCTTCTAGTTGTCCATAAGTTATCTCTTTTAAAGAACCTAGGACTATATACTTGTCTGTTGTAATAGGTGTTTTTGTATATCCTTCTCCGGCATAGGCAACTAGGCCTATACGATCGTTTGGCCTTTTATTTATAAAGTCTGCCGCAACTTTTTTTAATGCCGATAACCTATTGGGTTTAAGATCACGAGCCAACATACTTGATGAAACATCTATTGCCATAACAATATCTATTCCTTTGGTAGTTTTGGTACGTGTTGAAATATCCTCAGTTTGCGGTCTGGCCAATGCTACAATAATGCCACCTAGCGCAAGTAAGCGTAGCATAAACAAAATGGGCTTTAATTTTGGCAAAAAACTGTTTTGGGTAAACCCTTGTACAGAGGATATCCGTAATGATGCCGTTTCTTCTTTTTGTTTAAAAAAATACCATAGCACAGCCAATGGCAGCAGTAAAAACAGCCAAAAGAAATCTGGATTTGCAAATGATATATTTTCTAACATTTAAACTTCTAATTTAACTTCAACGGTTGTAAGAATTCTATCAACTATTTCTTGGGCATAGTCATCATCCTCTAACCAGGTTAAGATTATGTATTGTTGAAAACCTTTACCGCCAAATAACAACACAGTGTATTTGCCCTTAATTAATTCATCTTCCTCTGGGGCCTTAAATCTACCATTTCCAAATACTTTGATTCCTTTTACCCCACTTATGGTAGTGAATTCCTCTTGTTTGGTAATTATATTTTTGGCACCTTGTTTTTCAAACCCACTTATAATTTGTTCTATAGTTTGGTCAAAAGCTGCTTCTTGCTCTTGGTTCATGGTAATAGAACTTGTTGCAACGGTAAATAAACCCAATGTACTTCTATAGCCAAATGCTTGTATTTCTTGTATGGTGCTTTTTGCTTCTGGAGGTAATTTGACTTCTTGTCTTACCAATACTTTAGGGGTTTCCAAGACGATTGGTGGATAACCATATGAACTTGAAATCCACTCCCCTTCCAACAGTTCTTTGGTGGGGTGCCCAAGCACAGAATCTTTCACATAACCAAACCCATATTTGAATCCGGCTATCGTAGCACCTATTATAACAAGGGCAGCTAAAGAGGCTATGCCAATTACTAGCTTTTTCTTTTGTTTTTTACGCTCTAACTCTTCTAGATATTCCGCCTGTTGTAATAGCTCTTCTTCGGTTGGTTCTGGTAAGGCGTCATGGGTTTTTATTACAATCTGTTCTACCAGTTTTCTGTCTTGTTCCGCAACGCTACTAGACGGTTTGGATTTTGCAAACTTTACTAAATCTGCAGTTTGTAATATATTCTTGAATTGTTTAATAGTGTCCTTGTCCAACTCTAACTCACCAGAATCACTTAATAACTCTAATTTGTCAATTAATTGACCTGTTGTGCTTTCCAAAGCTGATACATGAACATCCTCTTCCAAGTAAGCTCTTACAATGGTAGTTAATTCGGAATAATATTCCTTGAACTCATCTTTGATCAAATATTTGGAGTTGTCCAGTTTTTTTAGCTCAAGTAAAGCACGGTCATAGGGCGGTAGTAAGGCAACTTTCTCCTCTTCGCTTAAAGGTTTCTTACGTAAAACAAACCAATAAAAAAGCCCCCCAACAATAAGAAGAATCAACAATCCAATTAAAAGGTATTTCCACCATTCTGTATTGCTTTTCTCTACCGCAATAAGAGGTTTAATTTCATACATCTTCTGTGCCAAAGTATCCACTGGTACAGTTTCCACGTTTATCATCATGGAATCTGTCATAAAACCGGCACCATTGATTTCTATGCGTTGTGATGGCAGTTTGTACGCGCCAGAATCAAATTGGGTTAGAGCATAAATTTTTTGAAGGGTTAGCCTATCATTTTTCCGGGTTGTATCTGTGGCAAAGGCTTCAACAGTTTCCAAAGGTGAAAATGTTTGTCCCTCCGGAAAAATTACTTGGTCTGTAGAATCAACGTCCGCAACAGAGACTTTCCATTGAATTTGTTCTCCAATTTTTATGTAAGTGGTGTCCACTTCTGTAGTAATCAATGGTTTTGATTGTGAATACCCCTCAAGTCCAAATACCAGTAAAAACATAAGCAAGCAAAGCAAGCCCTGTATTTTACTATTTAATATGTGTTTACTAGTATATTTCCCCAACATTAACCTCTTCTTTTAAAATAACCTAAAAGTTTGCGGACATAACTCTCATCAACTCTGCAATCCAAAACGCCGCAACCAGATTTTGTAAAGGTTTCCTTGAAATAATTTACACGTTCCCTATGAAATTCGGCGTATGAATTACGAACCTTTTTAGATTGTGTATTTATTAGTTTAATAGCACCGGTTTCCGAGTCTGCCATCTGAACCATACCTAAATTAGGGATGTTTTCTTCGCGTTTATCATAAACCCTAATACCTGTAACATCATGCTTGTTACCAGTAATTTTAAGGGTTCTTTCATAATCAGAGGCGATAAAGTCTGACAATACAAACACTATAGCTTTCTTTTTCATGACATTGGTCAGATATTTTAAAGCCTCGGCAATATCTGTTTTTGTGCTACTAGGTTTAAATTCCAATAGTTCCCTAATAATTCTTAGCACATGTGTTTTTCCTTTTTTTGGAGGGATAAAAAGCTCTACTTGGTCCGAAAATAAAATGAGACCTACTTTATCATTATTCTGCAATGCACTGAATGCGAGTGTTGCAGAAATTTCCGTAAGAATCTCGTTCTTAAATTGATTGGTTGTACCAAAAAGTTCCGAACCACTTACATCTACCATCAACATCATGGTAAGTTCACGTTCCTCCTCAAATACTTTTACATAGGGTTCGTTATATCTTGCGGTAACGTTCCAATCTATACTACGTACATCATCTCCAAATTGGTACTGCCTGACTTCACTAAAGGTCATACCCCTTCCCTTAAACGTAGAATGATATTCCCCACCAAAAATATGGTCGGAAAGACGTCTTGTCTTAATCTCTATTTTACGTACTTTTTTAAGTAGTTCTTTGGTATCCATCTTTTTTCAGTAACCAGAAATTATATTTGCGTAATCAGTTGATAAATGAGGGTTTAAGGAATAAAAATTGAACTGTTTACTTTTAACTCTGAACTGATTTAAGGTACTTCAATCTCGTTAACAATTTTATTGATGATTTCTTCAGAAGTAATGTTTTCCGCTTCAGCTTCATATGTTATTCCAATTCTATGACGCAGTACATCATGAACAACCGCCCTAACATCTTCTGGCACTACATACCCTCTTCTTTTTATGAAGGCATAACATTTTGCTGCAGTCCCTAAATTTATGCTTCCTCTTGGCGAAGCACCAAAACTTATTAAGGGCTTAAGGTTTTCAAGATTATATTTCTCCGGATACCTAGTCGCAAAAATGATATCCAATATATATTTCTCTATTTTTTCATCCATATAAACTTCACGCACTGCTTTTTGTGCACTAAGTATTTGTTTTATGCTAACCACAGGTTTAACTTCATCATACGCGCCGGCTAGATTTTGGCGCATGATTAATTGCTCCTCGTTCATTTTGGGATAATCAATCACAGTTTTAAGCATAAAACGGTCTACCTGGGCTTCTGGCAGTGGGTAAGTTCCTTCTTGTTCAACTGGGTTTTGAGTTGCCATCACCAAAAATGGCTTATCCAAAATAAAGGTCTCATCCCCAATGGTAACTTGTTTTTCTTGCATGGCCTCTAATAGGGCAGATTGCACTTTCGCAGGTGCCCTGTTGATTTCATCAGCCAAAACAAAATTGGCAAAAATGGGTCCTTTCTTAATTGAAAAGTCATTTTCCTTCATATTATAAATCAAAGTACCTACTACATCCGCTGGCAAAAGGTCTGGTGTAAATTGTATTCTGCTAAAACTTCCTTTTACAGCTTTGGCTAAAGTATTTATGGCTAGGGTCTTTGCAAGTCCAGGAACTCCTTCCAATAGAATATGCCCCTGACCCAAAAGACCAATAAGCAAACGTTCTACCATGTGCTTTTGTCCAACAATAACTTTATTCATTTCTAGAACAAGCAAATCTATAAACGCACTTTCCTGAGCAATCTTTTCATTTACTGCACTAATGTCAACCGTTGTATTTTCTTCCATCTAATCTGATAATATTTTTGGTAATGTAAGGCTTATTATTTAACAGTTGTGCAAATTGAAAATTAATTCATTGAGTAGCTGTTAACGATTGGTTAAAAATAGCTAAAAGCCCTTATTTTTATGAAGTATTTAAGTGATTTCTTATTAATTTCACAAGCTATGAACAATACGACCAAGTATTCTAGAATTATAGCCGGTACAATGACATGGGGTAATTGGGGGAAACAACTTTCTACTGAAAAAATGATTGCTTTAATGAATCATTGTTTGGAAAGTACGATTACAACTTTTGATCATGCGGATATTTATGGCGATTATTCCAATGAAGAACAATTTGGTAAAGCATTCAGTAAGAGTGCCATTAAGCGGGATGAGGCACAGCTAATTAGTAAATGTGGCATTCAGTTTATAACCAAAGCTAGGAATAATAAGGTGAAGCATTATAATTACAGCAAAGATTATATTATTTGGTCTGTAGAAAGATCATTGAAAATGTTACAAACCGATTACTTGGACCTTTTGCTTTTGCATAGACCGAGCCCATTAATGCAGCCCGATGAAATTACAGCAGCTATTGTACAACTTAAAAAAGAAGGTAAAATCAGGGATTTTGGTGTTTCTAACTTTACACCCTCACAAATTGCCTTATTGGAAAAAGAAATTCCAGTGCAGGCCAATCAGGTGGAATATTCGTTAACCGCCAACAATGTAATGAACGACGGTACTTTAGATGACTGTTTGGTCAATGAACGTTTCGCAATGTCTTGGAGTCCTTTAGGTATTTATTTTAAGGAAAAAACAGCACAGACCAAACGTATTAAAAATATTTTGGAGCAACTTTGCGACAAATATGAAGCAATGGAAGACCAACTGTTATTAGCTTGGATATTAAAACACCCAAGTAGGATACACCCAGTAGTTGGAACGGCCACACCAAAAAGATTGGATGTAGCAGTGCAAGCTGTTAATTTGAATTTGGATTTGGAAGATTGGTTTTTATTATTAGAAGCAAGTAAAGGACAGGAAGTAGCTTAAAATTAAAAGGAATGGGCAAGACAGCATTTATAACTGGAGCAACGAGTGGTATAGGAAAGGCCACTGCTCAGTATTTCGCAAATCACGGTATAAATTTAATACTTTGTGGTAGGCGCGAAGAAAGATTACAAAAACTCAAAGAGGAATTAGGGAAGCAGGTAAATGTACATACGCTTAGTTTTGACGTTCGCGATAAAGAAGCGGTTTTTAATGCCGTGGCATCACTACCGGATGTGTTTTCCAAGATTGATATTCTAATCAATAATGCAGGTAACGCCCATGGTTTAGACCCTATAGAAGAAGGTAGTTTGGAAGATTGGGACGCTATGCTAGACATTAACGTAAAAGGTCTACTGTATGTTTCTAAGGCTATCCTTCCTCAAATGATAAAAAGAAAAGAAGGGCATATTATAAATATAGGTTCAACCGCAGGGAAAGAAGTATACCCAAAAGGAAATGTATATTGTGCCAGTAAACATGCGGTAGATGCTATAAACCAAGGTATGCGTATTGATCTTAATCAATACGGCATCAGGGTTGGCGCGGTAAACCCAGGTTTGGTAGAAACAGAATTTAGCAATGTCCGCTTTAAAGGGGATGAAGACCGTGCGGCAAACGTTTATAAAGGATTTCAACCATTGGTAGCAGAAGACATAGCGGATATTGTTTATTTTGTGGTTACTAGGCCTTATCATGTTAATATAGCCGACCTTGTTGTAATGTCAACCGCTCAAGCGTCCTCAACTATAGTCAATAAAAATTTATGATCAATAAACGTCTTCTTGTAAAAAACTTACTTGCTCATAATGATGAGAATAGTTTTTATGACAAGAAACGTTTTATAGCCATAGGTGAAAAAGAGGGAAAAGGTAAATTTTTAAAGCATGTTTGTGCATTGGCCAATAGCAACCCTAGCAATAATTCTTTTATTGTAGTTGGGGTTGAAGATGAAGACAACGAAATAATAGGTGTAGATTTCTTTGACGATAGCAAAATTCAAAACCTTGTTAATGCATACTTAAATAATCCACCACGTATCTCTTATGAGAATATACCCTTTCCACATTTGCCTGAAGGCAAGGTGGTAGGTCTTGTCACTATCAAATCAGCTGGAAAGGTTTGCTCCTTACGCAAGAATATTTGGAAATACTATGGGGGCTCCGTATTCTTTAGGGAAGGTAGTATAAGCTTGCCCAAAGCATATGGTGTTGAGCTTAAGGATATTAATTCTGATACTGTTGCAACCATAGAGCAACATGCCCGTAACAATATAGAATTGACCTTGGATGGTGTTATAGATTTTATGAACTATCGCCATAAAGACCTGGAAAGTCACTATAAGGTTTTTAAGGAGCAGTTCGTGGTGTGTTGGGCCGGGAATAGAAAACAAGTTAAAGGGCAAACCTATTATAACAGGGTAGATATAGAATTAATAAATGAACAGGTAAAATTGTTCTATTCTAATTTGGATGAGGTAACCATCAATTTTGATGACCACTCCTTCACCACTATGGAATATGTAAAATTAGGTCTTGGAAAAAAACAAAAATATTACCCTCTGGAGGAATTGGTAATTACCTTTAAGGAAAACGGCACCTATCAAATACAAACAGATTTGGTATTTGAGCCACCACTTTATGATAAAAAAACTTTGTTTCATGTGTATAACACCAATAATAGTTTATTGTCTAAACTTAAGAACAACATTTCATTAAAGCCTTTGGAAAAAGAAGACTTGTCTCATTTACCAGATACCTATTTAATATGTTATTTAAATGATTTTGAAGAGGCCAAGGACGAAATGGAGAAGGCCAAGTTATTAGTAAAAAACGACTATCCTAAAATTTACGATTCTCTAAAGGAAGGATTGAGAATACTTAGAAAAGTACAATATAATTAGTCTTCGATAATCCACATTTGTTGATATGGGTCAAGATGTAATAACGAATCATCTAATCGTAATGACTTCCCGGTAATACTATCTTTTAAATTATTTTCTGGATATACCCCAATACTAAATAGCCAAGAAACATGTAAGGACTGCAACTCCTCATCAAAATTAGAAAAGACTAAAACCCTTGATTTAGAGTCTCTACGTTCAAAAAACAAAAGATGCGGATTGGGACTTGGGTGCAAAATAAGATTGTTGTTATCGGCAAAAACTGGATATTGTTTACGTAGTGTTATTAAATTTTTTAGTCCATTGTATATTATGGACTGATGATTTTTCTTTTTCTTCAATTTTGAAACAGCATCCCAATCATGTAAAGGACGGTTTACCCATCGGCTATCATTTCTGTGCTCTAGATTTTTCCTAAACGAATAATCGTTTAATGTGCCGATCTCGTCTCCAGCATAAATAAGCGGAATGCCGCCATAAGCCAAAATGATACCATGTAGCATTAGAATTTTCGCAATGGATTCCTGGGTTTTTTTGTCATCTTTTTGGTCTAAGGCTTTTTCTAATCCCAATAGGGAAGCAGCACTACCTGTAATTCTGCCATCGCCGTTTTTGGGGTTGTACATGAACATCAACCCTTTTGCTGGCGACCAATCTAAATTCCTACAGTAATAATCAAGAAGAAATTTTCTATGTTGCATAGGCGACCAGCCCATGGCTCTTATAAAATCATCATCATAACCAAGTCCTATATCATCATGGCACCTTATATAATTGATCCATGTAGCATCTTTAGGCTTAGATGGAATTTCTAGCAGGCTTTTTTGCAATAAAGATGTTTTTTTTGTGGCGATAGAATTCCATAATAAGGCCATTAATGAGGCATTATAGGCAATTTCACATTCATTGCCCTCTAATTGGTTTTCTCCAAAATATTTTAAAATATTTCTTGGCGCTACAATCGCTTCGGCCAATAACACTACACCAGGTGCAATTACCTGTAGGCACATTCTAAACAACGCTATTAGTTGATGCGCTTCAGGTAAGTTTTGTGAGTCCGTACCAATTTTTTTCCAAAGAAAGGCAAGGGCATCAAAACGGATAACATCAACACCCATATTGGCCAATGTCACCAAATTGCCCAGCATTTCTATAAATACCTCTGGGTTGGTGTAATTTAAGTCCCATTGGTAATTATTAAAGGCAGTCATGACCCACTTTTCCATTGCCTCGTTATAAGTAAAACTTCCTGGTGCGGATTCTGGAAAAATCTCAGGCATTGTTTTTTCAAATTCATCAGGAATTTGCCTGTCTGAATACGTGTAATAATACCTTTGGTATTTCTTATCACCGGAAATGGCTTTTTTTGCCCATACAAATTCATCGGAGGTATGGTTGACCACAAAATCCAACATAAGGGTCACATTTTGAGAACGTGCTTTTTTGGCAAAGTCTGCAAAATCCTCTTTTGTGCCGTAGGTGGCATCAATGTCATGATAACTGTTTACGGCATAGCCCCCATCGTTTTGACCAGAAGGTCTCGTAGTTATTGGCATCAAGTGTAAGAAATTGACACCTAAATCTTCAAAATAGGGTAGTTTGTTTTGTAAGCCTTTTAGGTCTTTGTTAAAACGATCCACATATAATTGCATACCCACCAAATGTTCGCTTTGGTACCAATTACCTGCTTTTAATCGTTCTAAATCAAGCGTTTTAAGTTCTTCCGGACGGTCCTTATATAAATCTTCTATTTTTACTAATAGTTGGTTAAAATGGTCTTTATGTTTTTTCTCAGGATATAATGAGAAGAACAATGAATTTATTAATGACAGGTTTGTAGCTAGTCTTAATTCGAATAAACTTTTGAAATTAGTAGCACTTTTACCCGCCTTTTTAGAAAGTAGTAAAGTATGTAAGGCAGCCTGGTTCATTTTATTGACCTAATTGAGTCTGCGTGGGAAGTGATTCAATTGCACCAAAGTTCGTTGTGGTTATGGCGCCGGCTTTATTTGCCAAGGCTACCATTTCGGTCAATAGCATTTCATTATTTAAAGTCTTTTCTAAATTGGTTTTGGTGGATATCTGTTTTAACAGACAACCTATGAACGCATCTCCGGCCCCAGTGGTATCCACGGGGTCAACACTAATACTTGGTATAGTTTTTTGAAAGTTGTCTGTGCTTAAAAAGGTGCCATCACCACCAAGCGTAATTACAATTATTTGTGTGCCTATTTCGTGTAACACGGCACAGGCTTCCTTTACATCTGTTTTACCAGAGAGTAATTGAGCTTCCTCAATACTAAATTTACAGAGGTGTGATTTTTCAATAAAAGGCATGCATTTTTTAATAAAAATATCTTGTTTGTTCTTCCAAAGATCAATTCTAAAATTAGGGTCAAAACTAATAAAGGAGTTTTGGGTAAGTGCATCAAAGAAATAACGGTTGTAGGCATCTTCTAAATTACTGCCCAACATTGCAGTTGCAGCACCAAAATGGACTATATTATCTTTAAAATTTGATTTAATAGATGAATCATAAGCCAACTCACGATCTGCACCCCTGCTAAAAACAAAATCTCTTTCCCCATCTTCATCAATAGATACAAAGGCTAACGTGGTAAAGGTTTCAGATTTTTGTGCAAGTGAAATATCTACATGTACATCCTCTAAAATATCAAGTAGAAATTTTCCAAAAGGATCATCACCTACACAACCAATAAAAACACCCTTACCTTCTAATTTACTAATTGCACAAGCAACATTGGCAGGTGCCCCACCAGCTTTTTTAGTAAATTCTTTTGCTTTAGATAAATCCTTGCCCTGGTTTTCGGCAACAAAATCTATTAGCAATTCACCAATGCAAAAAACCTTTTTCATAAGCGCAATTACGGAGTTTTATACTTCTAAGTTAGCCAGAAATAATTTTCCCCTAAAAATTATTAGGCAATTTAAATATGACAAAGTTAATTTAATTACCTATAAATTCTAAAGAAGTAATTAAAATTAGATTGTATTGCTTATATTTTTTGATGGTCCAGATGTATTTCCTACCTTTTTAATCGAATAATAAAAACTATTGAAAATGAGCATTTTCGACGAGATAAAAAAGAAGTTAAGCCACGAGTTTATAGACATTATAGAATGGTTGGATACCAGTAACGATACCATTGTACATAGATTTGAACGCTATCAAAATGAAATTAAGAACAATGCAAAATTAATTGTAAGGGAAGGGCAAAAGGCCGTTTTCATTAATGAAGGTCAACTGGCAGATGTTTTTGAGCCAGGGACCTATACTTTAAACACTAAAAACCTCCCTATTTTAACTACATTAAAGGGATGGAAATATGGTTTTGATAGTCCGTTTAAGGCTGAGGTTTATTTTGTAAATACAAGATTGTTTACTGATGAAAAGTGGGGAACCAAAAACCCTTTTATATTAAGTGATGAGCGGTTTGGCCTTGTTGAAATAAGAGCTTTTGGTACATATAGCTTTAGAATACAGGATGCGGGCAAGTTTATAATTGATGTTGTAGGCACCGATGGTAATTTTACAAATTATGAGGTAAACGAACATTTAAAAAGCCTGATCGTTACCCGGTTTACGGATACCGTTGGTGAAGCTAATTTGCCTATAGAATTATATGCGGCAAATACCAGTGAGTTATCTGAGACCTGCCAAGTTGTTATGCAACCCGAATTTGGTCGTGTGGGTATAGAGCTGGAAAAATTCTATATTGAGAATGTTTCCATGCCGGAAGAGCTTAAAAAGGAAATTTTTGAATATAGTCGTTTGGATAAATTGGATATGACCAAACTATCCCAGTTTAAGGCGGCCAAGGCTATGGAAGCAGCTGCAAAAAACGAAGGCGGAACTGCCGGGGCAGGAATGGGAATGGGAATGGGATTTGTATTGGCACAGCAAATGGGCAATATGATGGGTCAACAACCCGCACAACCTTTTGGCAATACACAACAGCTCTTACAAACAACACCTCCTCCAATGCCTGTTCAGGTTAGTTATTACTATGCTGTAAATGGTCAACAAATGGGACCTGTTTCTTTTGATAAACTAAAAGAACTTTTTGCCAGTAGGACCGTAAACAGGGATTCGTTAGTTTGGAAACAAGGTATGGCCAAATGGACCAGCTTAAAGGAGGTAGAGGAATTAAAGTCATTTCTAGGAGGCAGTACCCCACCACCTTTACCAAACGCATAAACTTAAAACTAGAACATCCCCACTTTTTTCTTTAAATATAGGTGGGAACAGTTTTTATGGAGGAAATTCAAAAATCGGAACATAAGAAATCATGTGCCAATTGTGGAGCGGAACTTAAGTTTAAACCTGGTTCACATCAATTAGTATGTGAATATTGCGGTTATGAGGAATTCATAGAGCAATCAAAAAGTAGTTTTGAAGAGTTGGAGCTGGAGCACTATTTAAAAGTAGTAGGTGAAAACGCATATACAGAAACAATAGCCTTGTTGCATTGCAAAAATTGTGGTGCCAACCAACATGTAGAAGAAAACTATAAATCATTGGCCTGTGTTTATTGTGGCGAACCCCTTATTCGTGAAGATGAGGAGGTAGAGGGTTGGATAATGCCAGGTGCTTTGGTTCCTTTTCAATTGGACACTAAAAAAGCCAGGGGTATATTTAAAAATTGGGTAAATAAACTTTGGTTTGCGCCCAATAAGCTAAAAAGGGCTGCCTTGGACCCAGAAGGACTTCATGGTCTTTATATTCCATTTTGGACTTTTGATGCCAATCTTTTCGCATCCTACCAAGGCCAGCGTGGAGATTATTATTATGAAACGCAGACCTACAACAGTAATAAGGGTAAACGAACAAGGCAAGTTAGAAAAACAAGATGGAGCTACGCATCCGGCAAGGTTAAAGGTTTTGTGGACGATATTTTAATCAATGCATCACAAAAAAAAAGAAGGGATATTCCTTCAAAGGTTTCGTTTTGGAACCTTAAGGACCTTGTTGCTTTTAATACAAAGTATCTTTCTGGCTTTGTAACCGAGAAATATACGATATCATTAAAAGAAGGGCATCACTTATCATTTCAGCAAGCTAAGGATATAGCTTATAGCTGGATTAAAAGGGACATTGGCGGAGATAGCCAACGCATAGCCAATGCAGATATTAAACTCACAGATGAAACATTTAAACATGTTTTGCTGCCTGTCTATATTAGCTCTTACAGTTTTAATGGTCAGGAGTACAGTTTTTATATAAATGGTCAAACTGGGGCCGTTAGTGGTAAAAGACCGTATTCTTTCTGGAAAATTTTCTTTTTGGTCTTCTTTATCCTTATAATTATTGGACTTATAGCCATTTTTGCAAAATGAATAAGAAGAGAACTTTAGTCATAGGGGACATACATGCGGGTTTAAAGGGATTGGAACAAGTGTTTAAGAAAGCATCTGTAACAAATGATGATACTTTGATCTTTCTTGGAGATTATGTAGATGGATGGAGTGAAGCTGTTGAGACCGTTGATTTTTTGATAGAATTATCCAACCAGCAAAATTGTATCTTAATTAGGGGTAATCACGATGAACTTTTTTATAATTGGCTTACCAAAAAAAAAGATAACCCTCTCTGGTTACAACATGGTGGCCAGGCTACAATGGATTCTTATCAAAAAGCATCTAAAGATACGTTAGCAAGGCATATGCGATTTTACGAAAATCTTCAAAACACATATTTAGATGCGGAGAATAGATTGTTTTTACATGCAGGGTTTACCAATTTAAAAGGAATAGAACATGAATTTACCGCTAAAACTTTTTATTGGGATCGCACGTTATGGGAACTAGCTCTTTCATTGGATCCAAATTTACAGAAAGAGCACATAAACTATCCTAAAAGACTAGCGAATTATTACGAGATTTATATTGGTCATACACCTGTTACGCGTATTGGTGAAACAACTCCACAGAACTTCGCTAATGTTTGGAATATTGATACAGGTGCAGCATTTAAAGGACCATTAACTGCTTTTGATATTGATACCAAAGAGTTTTGGCAGAGCGATCCCATTTATACATTATATCCAAAGGAAACGGGTAGAAACTAAAAAAAGGAGCTCGTTTAAGTATTTATTCCATAAATAATTGACGATCTTTGTTAAAAATAAGATTATGGCTGAAAAAAACATAAGACTAGAAGTGATGCAGGCTCTGGAGCCTAAAGTTGAAGGCTTTATGGATTCTTTTCTTGTGCCGATAGAGAAAATATGGCAACCATCTGACTTTTTGCCAGATTCCGAAGAAGATGGTTTTTTAGATAAAGTGAAAGACCTACGGGAAGAATCAAAAGATTTAGGCTATGATTTCTGGGTGACCATGGTAGCGGATACAATTACAGAGGAAGCTTTACCAACCTATGAATCTTGGTTAATGGATGTGGTTGGTATTGATCAACACGGTGATCATAAAACCAACGGTTGGGCAAAATGGGTACGTGCATGGACAGGAGAGGAAAATAGACATGGTGATGTCTTAAACAAATATTTATACTTATCTGGAAGGGTAAATATGAAAGAGGTAGAGATTACCACACAACATTTAATATCTGATGGTTTTGATATAGGCACAGACCGCGATCCATATAAAAATTTTGTATATACATCTTTTCAAGAATTGGCTACCAATATTTCTCACAAAAGA
This sequence comes from Maribacter sp., assembly GCA_965662155.1. Lineage (GTDB taxonomy): Bacteria > Bacteroidota > Bacteroidia > Flavobacteriales > Flavobacteriaceae > Maribacter. Next base: position 17,534 of record CBFIGW010000004.1, read on the forward strand.
GTGGGGCAGATGGCCAAGAAAAAAGGAAATGCCCTTTTAGGTAAAATGTGTAATATAATTGCTGGTGATGAAATGAGGCATCACTTGGCATATCGTGAATTTGTAAAGACTATTTTTGGTGAGGATCCATCCGGAATGATGTTGGCCTTTGCAGATATGATGAAGAAAAAAATTGTAATGCCGGCACATTTCTTAAGAGAGTCTGGTGGAACTATTGGAACGGCATTTGAGAATTTTTCTAATTGTGCGCAACGCTTGGGTGTATATACTGCACAGGACTATGTAGACATCTTACGTAAGCTAAATGTATATTGGGAATTGGAAACCATCAGGTCATTAAACGAAGAAGCTGAAAAAGCAAGGGATTATTTAATAAAACTACCGGCTAGGTTAGAACGTATTGCGGAGCGTATGAAGTTCCCTGAAGACCAATACCATTTTAAATGGGTTGAGGCGAACGGAGCACTTTAACTTTAAAGAGAATACTAATAAAAAACCCCAACTAATATTTGTTGGGGTTTTTTGGTTGGGTTAGTTGATTACTATAATTTACCATGATCGTGTTCATCTTGCCATTTAGACAACTCTGTCCACTTACCTTCATAGCACATTTTGGCTTGCATTGGCCAAGACGCCGGGTCATGGATTTGATAGCGTTTACCACCACCATCAAGTACTTTTTGGCAATCGGCAACAGATGCTTCGGAAAGTGCTTTCCAAGTTTTAATGCCAGCTTCTTTGAACATTCCCTCTATTTTTGGGCCAATACCTTCTACTATCTTTAAGTCATCTTGCTTAATTGTTTTGCCAAATACAGCTTTTGCCGCTGCGGCATCAAAAGGAATCGAAGCTACTGCTGCACCGGCAGCAAATGAAGCCGCTGAAGCTCCTAAGTTTGCACTTGCACTTGTTGCTGTACTAAACTTTTTAGTGCAGGCATCCAAATCAGCTTTTAACTTATTGTTTTTGTCTTGTAAGACTTTTAATTCAGCTGAATTATCAATTGTAGTATCACCTCCACTGGATTTACCAATTAGATATCCTAAAATTCCACAAATTGCTCCAACCAATAAAGGAATTAACCAGCACCAAATATTCATGTTTTCAAAATTCATTTTGTATCGTTTTTAAATAAGTATTGTTTTTATTGATTTAGTGTTACTACTGTTCTTCTGTTTTTAGACCTGCCTTCTTCCGTGGCGTTACTTTCTAATGGTTGTGTTTGACCTTTTGAAGAAGTATTGATTTTTGCTTCGGATATACCGTTACTTTTGAGATAATTTTTTGCGAAATTGGCTCTGTCCAATCCAAGTCTCATGTTAGTCTGTGCATTACCGGTGTTATCCGTATGGCCAACAACATTTGCACTGGCGTCTTCCACTTTGTCAAGGTATCTAGAAATATCTGCAACTTTTTGGCGTTGTTCGGAGTTTAGATTTATTGATGCTTCCGCGGTATTAAAATAAAGCACCAATGGATCGTCATTTATTTTATCGTAGAGTGCTTTAAGCTCTTCTTCCGCATTTTCTGACTGTGCATCTATATTAAAAGTAACAGGCCCCAAGTAAATGTTATCTTTGGCCACCATGGAATCCATTAACTCACCCATTGTATTGATTTTTAAAGAAGAAATACCTTTTGTTGTCAAATGATTTTTAACCGTATTTGCCCTTGCCAAACCAAGATTTGGATAAGCGGTATTGTTGTCTTCATCGCTGGTGTAATACCCAGTGATATTAACGACCCTTTCTTTATTATCATCCAAATAAGATTTTAGTCCATTTATTCCTGGCTCTATTGTGGAAGCTAAAGGCATTAGAATTTCAGACGAGGACTTTTTAAAATTATAATTCTCGTTAACGCTAAAGGAATAATCACCATCGCTAAAAGCAAATGGATTAGATGTAGCATTCGGAATTGCTTCCTTCATAACAGCCTCTTTAGGGGGCTCGTCTTCCATGGTAATACTACATTCACTGCAATAGGTAATATAGAAATACGTACCTGCTACAATGGTAATGAGCATTAAAAGTAAATTTGTTGTTGTTTTTGTCATTTTTTAATAGGGTTTAGTGTCTGAGGTACAATGTATTAAAAAAATCTTAAATTTTTCTAAAATCAAATACCTTAATTCCTAATTACCAAGTAAAAAGGAATTTTTCCAATTATACAATCTAAGGTTCCATTGGTACACTAATATGAATAATAGGTGTAATTCTGGTTTTAGTAAAGCTTTAAATTACGGAACTTGTAAGTGCAAAAATAATAGACCCTTCTTCTCCCGACGAAGATCCGGCATTGAAGAAGAGTTCTGTAAGATTATTTGAGTTAGTTGGTTTTAAGATCAAACTCCGTTCCAATATTTGGTAATGGAGTTTTTTCATTTTAGAGAACTTCAATTATACAGTATTCTCAACAAGGTATACAAAAACACTGATTTCCAGTCATAAAAATAGATATCTTGATGTAGAGAATTGTGAATTATGAAAACTTTAAAAAAGAAGCTAATAGGTGTTATTCGATTTTGCTGTATGGTAATAATTCTTGGTGTACAAACACTTTTAAAAGGTAGTTGGAGCAATAATCCAGAAAATCAAAAAGCCGCATAATAGTAAATTATAGTATGCGGCTTGCTTAAACTATACTGAAATTATAAATCAAACTTAATGCCTTGGGCCAAAGGTAGTTCGGTTGTGTAATTAATAGTGTTCGTTTGTCTTCTCATATAAACTTTCCAAGCGTCAGATCCACTTTCACGGCCTCCACCTGTTTCTTTTTCACCGCCAAAAGCACCACCTATTTCTGCTCCCGAGGTTCCTATATTTACATTGGCAATACCGCAATCACTTCCAGCTACGGATAAAAACTGCTCTGCTTCACGTAAGTTATTTGTCATAATTGCGGAAGATAAACCTTGGACAACACCGTTTTGTATAGCTATAGCTTGGGTCACATCTCCATTATATTTAATAAGGTATAGTACTGGTGCAAAGGTCTCATGCTGTACAATTTGAAAATTGTTTTCAGCCTCTGCAATAGCTGGTTTAACGTAACAGCCACTTTCAAAACCTTCACCTTCCATTACGCCTCCGGGTACAAGAATATTTCCACCCTCTTCAACTACTTTTTCTAACGCATGCTTGTAGTTTGCTACGGCATCGGTATCAATCAGTGGACCAACATGATTGTTTTCATCCAAAGGATTACCAACTCTAAGTTGTTTATAAGCAGCCACCAGAGCGTCTTTTACTTTATCGTATATAGATTCATGTATAATTAGTCTTCTTGTAGAAGTGCAGCGTTGTCCAGCAGTACCTACAGCGCCAAAAACTGCACCAATCACAGTCATTTTAATGTCAGCGTCCGGGGTTACTATTATAGCGTTGTTTCCCCCAAGTTCTAACAGGGATTTGCCTAATCTGGCTGCTACGGCTTGTGCTACGATTTTTCCCATACGAATAGAACCGGTTGCCGAAACCAATGGAATCCGGTTATCATTGGTCATCATTTCACCCACTTTATAATCTCCATTGATCATACATGAAATTCCTTCGGGAAGGTTATTTGCCCTAAAGACCGAGGCGGCAATATTTTGACAGGCAACTCCACAAAGAGGAGTTTTTTCAGAAGGTTTCCAAACACAAACATCACCACAGATCCAAGCTAAAGCGGTATTCCATGCCCATACGGCAACAGGAAAGTTGAAGGCCGAAATGATTCCTACAATTCCTAATGCATGATATTGTTCATACATTCTATGCCCTGGTCGTTCCGAGTGCATAGTGAGTCCATGTAATTGTCTTGATAGGCCTACGGCAAAATCACAAATATCTATCATCTCCTGTACCTCGCCCAAACCTTCTTGGTAACTTTTTCCCATTTCGTAGGAAACCAATTTACCTAACGGCTCTTTTAATTCTCTTAATTTATTACCGAATTGACGAACAATTTCCCCACGTTGGGGTGCTGGCATTAGCCGCCAAGTTTTAAATGTTTCTGATGCAACGTTTATTGTTTTGTCGTAATCGCCTTGAGTAGTAGTTTTAACCTTGGCGATGAGTGAGCTATCAACCGGTGAGTATGATTCAATTATTTCCCCAGATGAAAAATTATTTGATCCAGTAGAAGTTCCATCGTTCAAACTTTGAATTCCAAGCGCTTTTAAAGCGTCATCGATTCCGAACTCTGTTGCTATATTTGACATATTTATAACTTTATTAATGTGAATTGTTAAATATCTTCAAATTTACAAATAAAGAAACTTATAAATAGTGTGTTCCTTTAATTGATAATTATTTAAGAAGTATTAAAAGTATGGCAATAAGAGCAGGCATGCCTTGTATGAAGAATATTTTTTTGGATACGGTTACAGCCCCGTAAATACCGGCTATACTAACACAGCCCAAAAAAAATAGAGATACATAGTCCCTCCAAATGTCATTGGTAATGAAAAGGGACCAAACAAGACCAGCAGCAAGAAAACCATTATAAAGACCCTGATTTGCGGCCATGTTTTTGGTGGGAAGAAACATCTCTTTAGGGAAATTTCTAAAAACCTTTGGACCCTTGGTGAGCCATGCAAACATTTCTAACCACATAAAATATAAATGCAGTAAAAATACAAGTACAATAAGGGTTGTGATTATATAGTTCATTTATCCTTCCTGTACAAAACGTTCGTCTACTGGCATTACCGTTCCGCAGTTATCACAGGTCCTGAGCTCTTTAGAGCTATAAAAATGCTTAAAATGGCCTAAAAAATCCTTTTCAATATCATGTAAGGTAAAGTAAGCCTCATATAGTTTACGGTTGCAATTGTCACAATACCAGAGTAAGCCATCATCCACGTTCATATGAGCTCTTTTCCGTTCTATTACTAAACCAATAGAACCCTCATGTCTAACTGGGGAGTGTGGAATTTTTGCAGGATGTAAATACATATCCCCAGGACCTAATTGCATGGTTCTTTTTTCTCCTTCGTCCTGAATATGTACTTCAATAGTACCTTCCAATTGATAAAAAAGTTCCTCGGTTTCATTATAGTGATAATCTTTTCTGGCATTAGGTCCTGCCACAACCATTACAATATAATCTCCTGATTCTTTATATAAATTTTTGTTTCCAACAGGTGGTTTTAAGGTATCCCTATTTTTCTCTAACCACTTATTAAGATTAAAAGGTGTTTTAACGCTCATAAACAAACTTTAGTGAAAGTTATAAAAACCAAAATGGTTTACCTAAAATGAAGACATAAAAAAAGCCATTGATATACAATGGCTTTTGTTTAAGGATTTTAATATAATTATCTGTAAAACATCTGTGTTACGTATAGTTTCCCGTCCGTATCTGGTTGTATGCTTATGGCAGAGTAGTTGAAGTTGCCTTCTAGATTTTTCTTGTGGTTTGGACTATCAATCCATCCATCTAAAATTTCTGTCATGGTATCATAATTTCTAGAAACATTTTCTGCTACGAATTCTGCACCGGTCCGATTAGCTATTTTTGTAGCACGCTCATCAAAAAAAGAATGACTTAAAATACCTTGAGAAATCATATATGAGGTATGTTCCCCTGCATAATAATAGGTAGTGGAATCAAATTCTAGGGCATTCAATCCAATACTTAACCTATGTTCGTTTACAAGTGTAAACAACTCACTTTCCATTTCTGAGTGTTGATTGGATGAAGTTATTGTAGTCTCTTGGTTTATACCATTTAGCTCTTCTTCATATATAGTGTCTGATTCATACTTTGAACAAGAACTTAAAATTCCTAAGGCAAGACCAATAATTATAAATTTATTTTTCATATTTCGGGGGAAACGAATTTCAATTATTTGAGTCAAAAGTATGGAGGCGGATAGCTTAAAAAAGAAAAACGTCTACAACATATTCAATAAACTCGTTAAGCGGTACTATTAATGTTTATAGGAGGTAATCGACGAAATGAACATGTTTTTTATCGATAAAAAGCAACAGTTTGCATAAAATGTATCGGATAATCCAAGAAAGAAAACAGGATACCGAGAATATAAAAAAGGGATTCTAGACCTATGGTGAATAAGTACAGTTGAACGGTTATTTTTTATAAAATAATTGAGTATAATAAAAATTTCCTGCGTCATCTTTTTTTACACTTACGGCTGTATGTGTAAAATCTCCTTCCATAGTTTTTTTATGATTGGTACTGTTGTACCAACCATTAAACGTATCGGTAGCTGTATTATAGTCTTTAGCAACATTTTCTGCAACCATTTCAACTTCTACCTCAGAATGAATATTGGATGCCCTTGCGCTAAAATTATCATGACTAATGCTACCCTTGGCAATCATATAATCTGTATGATGGTTGGCATATTTATAAGCAACATCGCTAAACTCAAGTTCATTGAGTTTTAAGGAACTACGATGCAAGTTTACAATATCTAAAAGTTCCTGTTCTAGGGCAATCATATTAACTGCCTCAATAATCGGTGTTTCTTCCAAAGCTTCGTTTGTACAAGAATTAAAAAACATTACAAACAAAACCGGGACCGCGTAAAGCAATCTCATTTTCATATAGTGTCTTATTTGTAAGTAGGCGTGTCAGCGCAGGGAAGCAGGTCTGTAAGAAAAGGTGTTTTTGTGTTCTCGTCCAATATGGGGTATCGGAGCAGTAATATTACTTAAAATCAAGAAAGATTACCTTAAAACCAAGATTTTTTTCGATGTATGACACGTAATCACCAATAAATGGTAAATCACCTTATTTTTTAGGTAATTCGTCGACATTAAAAATGATTATAGGTCTTCTTTTGCCTTTAAGGCGTTTTCAAAAACAAATGCACCAATTTCTTTTATGGGTTGATATAAAGTGGAGTCTTGTATTACAGTTTCGTTGATCAGGCCAAGATTTTCATTCATGCGTTCCAAAAATATTAGAAGTGCCCCAAGTATTACAGCCACTTTAAGTGTTCCGAATAAGGCTCCGGCCAATTTGTTTAATAAACCGAGCATTGCAAAATCTGCAATCTTGGTCAATACTTTACCAACAATGTGAACAATAAAAACTATAAAAATGAAAGTGATTATAAAAGCGGCAAGACTAATGTATTTTTCATCCCATTCCATTTTATCGGAAAGATAACCCCCTGTAATATAAGAAAAATGAATAGCACCGTAAATACCGGCAACCAAAGCCACTATGGAGGCTAACTCTACAAATAAACCATTTTTTAAACCCCTCCAAAGCCCCCATATAAGTAGGAGGCCTAAAATAATATCCAAAAAACTCATTCTAAAAGTGTTTTAACAAATATAGAACTTTGATTAGTACCTTTACCCTTTTAAAATGGCATGTATTCTAAATTATGGCAAGGGATTTACAATTAAAGGAAAGATGGGAATTATTGACCACTAAGCTGTCAAAACAATTTGCAGATGGAGACACCTTGGAACTTGACGGTATAATTTATTTGGTTGGTGTACAGGAATTAGGTCAATATCATAGAAAATATAAAAAGGACGATAAATTGGATTTAATGCATATTGCCATTTGTAGACTTTTGGAGCCCTATGGTTATTATGAATTTGAATTTTATGATGAAGATGGATGGCCTCATTATAAAGTAAAAGAACAGTTGCCAACCTTAAAGGCTGGAGAGCAATCTATACTAATGAAAGAAGCCATTGTATCTTATTTTTTGGATAAGGAATTTATACACTAAAGATGAAAGCCCCTTATTACGCTGTTATTTTTACTTCAAAAAGAACCAACAATAACGATGGTGGATATGCTGAAATGGCACTGAAAATGGAAGAACTGGCAAAAACCCAATCTGGCTATTTGGGAATAGAAAGCGCAAGGGGTGAAATAGGAATCACTGTAAGTTATTGGGAAACTCTAGAAGCAATTGCCAATTGGAAACAAAATACAGACCATTTGGCCGCCCAAATAAAAGGAGCCAAAGATTGGTACAGTAAATATCACGTTAGGATATGTTTGGTAGAACGTGAATATACCTTTAAAAAGTAATCTACTTCCAAACCTGTAAATCGAAACTTCCTTTTACTTTGTAAAACCCGTTAAATCCCATTATCTTTCTAAGGCAATTGAACTTCAATGTTCTTTTATTCAGAAAGAGATATGGGTGAATTTATTATTTCATTAGACCAAGGTACAACAAGCTCTAGAGCTTTATTGGTAGATCAAAATGGCCAAATTAATGGTATGGTCCAGAAAGAGTTTAAACAAATATTTCCAAAATCGGGTTGGGTAGAGCACGATGCCATAGAAATTTTGGAAACACAATTGCAAGTTCTACATAAGCTCATTAAAGAAACTAAAGTTTCGATATCTAGTATAAAAGGTATAGGTATAACCAACCAACGCGAGACAACTGTTGTCTGGGACAAAACTACCGGGAAACCTATTTACAATGCCATTGTTTGGCAAGACAAGCGAACTGCAAGCATATGTGAGGATCTTAAAAAAGAAGGTTTAACGGAGCATGTGCGTAAAACTACTGGACTGGTCATAGATTCCTATTTTTCTGGCACCAAGGTGAAATGGTTATTGGATAATGTTAGTGGTGCAAGAGAAAAAGCGGAAAACGGGGATTTACTAATGGGCACCATTGATTCTTGGTTGCTTTGGAACATGACGAGTACCCATAACCATTTAACAGATTACACCAATGCCTCTAGAACAATGTTGTACGATATTGTTAATCTAAAATGGGATAATAGACTTTTATCTGCTTTAGAAATCCCAAAAAGTATGTTGCCAGAAGTGAAACCTTCGGCGTATCATTTTGGGGATTATGAACTTGAGGGGTGTAAAATACCCATAGCCGGGATAGCTGGGGATCAGCAGGCTGCGCTATTTGGACAAGCATGCTTTAAAAAAGGAACAGCTAAAAACACTTATGGGACGGGTTGTTTTATGTTGATGAATACAGGAGAGAAACCACAATTTTCTAAGAATGGTCTATTGACCACCATAGCATATGGGCTTGATGGCAAGGTGAATTATGCTTTAGAAGGCAGTATTTTCATTGCCGGAGCGGCAATACAGTGGTTACGGGACGGGTTAGAATTAATAGATGATGCCAAAGAGACCGAAGAGTTTGCCAATTCGTTAAAAGAGGATAGTACGGTTTATGTAGTTCCTGCGTTTGCTGGTTTAGGTGCTCCCTATTGGGACATGTATGCCCGTGGCGCCATATTCGGTTTAACTAGAGATACTGGTAAGGCACATTTGGCAAAAGCAACTTTAGAATCGTTGGCATACCAGACCAAAGATATTTTAAAGGCCATGGAAGATGATTCGGGCATACAATTAAAAAATCTTAAAGTAGATGGTGGCGCATGTGCAAACAATTATTTAATGCAATTTCAGGCCAATATTTTGGACACCGAAGTGCATCGTCCAGAAGTCATAGAATCCACGGCAATGGGCGCGGCCTTCTTGGCGGGAATTCAAGTTGGTCTCTGGTCGCAAGAGGATATTGATCAGAGTAGACCCATGAACCGTATTTTTAAACCAAGCTTTGATCGAGTTAAAAGAAAACGGTTATACACAAAGTGGAAAAAGGCCATTGAGCGAACCAAAGGTTGGGAAGAGGAATAAAAATAGCCATTTTACCTAAACTTAATCTAGGAAACCCCCGTTAAGGGTTACGATCAAATAACTTCGATAGATAAAGAAAGCTATGCAAAACATAAAATTTTCGAATTTAAACCGTCATAAAACTATTTCCAGATTAAGCAAGGAAGAATTTGACCTCGTTGTCATTGGTGGTGGTATTACCGGTGCAGGTATTGCATTGGATGCCGCTTCTAGAGGGTTAAAAGTGGCCTTGGTAGAAAAGAATGATTTTGCCTCTGGCACCAGTAGTAAATCTACCAAATTAATACATGGTGGTTTAAGATATTTAAAGCAGTTCGATTTTTGGTTAGTTAAGGAAGTGGGCTCGGAAAGGGCCATTGTGCATAAACTGGCACCTCATTTGGTATTGCCGGAAAAAATGTTGCTTCCATTGATAGAAAATGGGTCTTATGGCAAGTGGCTAACATCTATAGGTCTTAAGGTTTATGATATTCTTGCCCAAGTTTCTGGAGATGATCAACGTAAAATGTTGGATAAAACAGAGGCCTTAAAATTGGAGCCCTTGTTGCCAAAAAAGATTTTAAACGGTGCCGGTTATTATGCTGAATACCGTACTGATGATGCCCGTTTGACTATTGAAAACATAAAGACAAGTTTACTTTTTGGAGCCTGTGCCTTAAATTATGCTTCTGTTTCAGATTTTATATATACAGATGAAAAAGTATCTGGTGTTAGTGTAAAGGATGAGTTATCCGGTGAAGAAATCACTGTAAAATCAAAATATGTAGTAAGTGCTGCCGGACCTTGGGTAGATGAGCTAAGGGCAATTAACAATTCAAAAAAAGGGAAACAGTTGCATCTTACCAAAGGAGTGCACTTAGTGTTTCCTTATGAGAAATTACCGGTAAAACAATCCGTTTATTTTGATATCCCAGATGGTAGAATGATGTTTGCCATTCCACGTGGTGAAATCACTTATGTTGGTACAACGGACACCAACTACAATGACGATAAGAACAATGTGCAAACAGATTTGGCCGATGCTATTTATTTGATTTCGGCGGTTAACAATATGTTTCCAGATATAAATTTAGAGCTCGATGATATTGTTTCTTCCTGGGCAGGATTACGCCCTTTAATTCATGAAGAGGGAAAATCGGCATCTGAGCTTTCAAGAAAGGATGAAATTTTTATTTCAGATTCTGGTTTGGTAAGTATTGCAGGAGGGAAACTCACTGGCTATAGAAAAATGGCAGAAAGGGTAGTGGACAAAATTGCAGATAGATTGTCCGATGAATTTAATACCGAGTCCAAGCCCTGTTATACAGAGAAAATATCCTTATGTGGCAATACTAATTTTAAAAAGTACAAACACGTAAAAAAATATATAAGGGCAATTTATGACCAAATACAACCAGATGGCTTTACAAAACAGGATGCCAGGTTTTTGGTTACTACTTACGGTCACCAAACAGAAACGATATTAGAATATTACAATAGGCGAACTAAAGAGGATAATGCTACAAAATTGGTATTGGCCGAACTAGAATTTGGTATTGTCTATGAAATGATACAAAACCCAATGGATTTCTTCATAAGAAGAACGGGCCGACTCTATTTTGATATTAGTAGTGTAGTTACTTATTTAGAACCTGTATTGGCGTATTTCAAAGAAGTATTCAAGACCGATGAAGAAACTATAAACCGATGGAGGGAAACCATACAAAATGAAATAAGATTACATTCTGATTTTTCTTTGGAACGGGCTTAGTTTAGTTTCTCAGTTAGTGCAGCAAATACCTTTTTTGCATTTTTCTTTTCATAAAGCACGCTATAGACGGCATCTATAATAGGTGTTTTTACCTTTTTCTTGAAGTTAGATTTTATTTCAAAAGCACTTTTGGCCGCATAATAACCTTCTGCAACCATGTTCATTTCCATTTGCGCACTTTTCACCGTGTATCCTTTGCCTATCATGTTCCCAAACATACGGTTACGGCTAAAGGTGGAATAACCTGTAACCAGTAAATCCCCTAAGTAGGCAGATTGATTAATATTACGGTCTATATTATGTATGCGTTTAGTGTAACGTTTCATTTCTCGGATCGCATTGCTCATCAATACACTTTGAAAATTATCGCCATAACCCAAACCATGTGCAATCCCTGCTGCAATGGCATATATATTTTTGAGCATGGCGGCATATTCTGTACCTATTATATCCTTACTGATTTTTGTCTTTATATAATTGCTAGAAAGATTTTCAGCTACCAACTCTGCTTTTTTCTTGTCCGCACAGGCGATGGTTAAATAAGATAATCTTTCCATAGCAACTTCTTCAGCATGGCAAGGACCGGTTATAACACCAATGTTCTCAAAAGGAATAGTATAGGTATCATGGAAATGTTCGCCAACAATCAATCCTGTTTCTGGTACGATGCCTTTGATCGCGGAGAAAATTATTTTATCGGATATAGAAACGGTTAACTTTTTAAGCTCCTCCATTAGAAATGCCGATGGGATTGCAAAAATCAGAACATCGGCAAAATCAACGATCTCATTAATATTATCGGTTAAAAATAATTGCTCTGTGTTAAATTCAACCGATGTTAAGTAGTTAGGATTGTGCTTTTGAATTTTTATATATCCAATGGCATCGGAATTACGCATATACCAACCTACTTGTTCTTGGTTTTCCGTTAGCATTTTTACCAGGGCCGTGGCCCAACTACCCCCACCTAAAACAGCAAATTTCAAATCTTTCTTCATGATGTAAAAATAGATGTTCAAAATTACCAAATATTAACTATCACATTAATGCCTGATAAACAATGGGTTAAGAATTTTGGCATGGTGCTTGTTTTATTCTAGAAGAACCAAAACATCTTTTACTATGAGAACTTTAAAAATATTAATTGGATACGCCCTTATGGCAACCTTATTGGTTTCTTGTTACGCTGAAATTTTGGTAGAGGATGAATTTATTGAAGAATCTGCCTTTAACACAGACCAAGTATTACAGGCTTACGATTTATGGTATGTAGATATTAACCAGACTAGTGGTAATGGCGAAGTACCTTTTTTACAAAGAGCTTTTACCATAAGTTTTAGGGGTGGGGTTTTCTATGCAAACAATAACATGGTCGGCATTGGTAAATCTGGAAATGGTTTAGGTTTGGATACCGGGTTTTATGATAGCTATAGGGGAGCAGTTGAAATAGACCATGATATAGATGGAAAATGGCTTTTGGAAGTTTATGCTGTAAGCAATAATACAATAGAACTCTACGATTCTAGATCGGATACCTCCTATTATTTAATTGGATATCAAAAAAACAATTTTGATTATGACCAAGTGTTTTATGACAACATAAATTATTTTATACAAGAATATGATGCCTGGGAAAAGGTATATACAAGTGAAGAGGGTGCCTTGAACGATTTTGATGAGGAAAATTTCCTTCAATTTGCACCACAGTTGTTCAGGTCTTCCATTGACCCTGTTGGAACTTCTGTAGCTTATTTGCAATGGGATTTTGAGGGAGACTATCAAGTATATGATGTTGCCGGGGATACTAGTTTAAAGACTCTTACCTTGGATTATGAATTTTTTGGTAATGATTATTTTGAGCTTTATGTAATCAATGATAGTACCATTGAATTGTACCATCCAGATAGTGGAACGGTCTATGAATTTAAAGGTATAGGATATCAACAGTACCTAAAATCAGGTAAAGGGGATTCCAGTAAGAAAAGGACAAAAAGCAAAAATCCTACAATGGATGTGAAAAGGAAAAGAAAATAGTTTTTAGGTTGGTTTAGTTGTTTTAAAACCGTCAGTTACAATCTTGTAAATGGCGGTTTTTTATTGGTAATCCATATATGATTTTTTGAAAGCTGATGGATTTTCACCGGTTATCTTTTTAAAGCTTCGGTTAAAATAGGATAGGCTCTCAAATCCACTCTCAAAACAGGTTTCGCTCACATTCTTTCCCATGAGCAATAATCTTTTTGCTTGACTGATTCGATATTGGTTCAAGAATGCAGTAAAAGTTTTTCCCGTAGCTTTTTTAAAATACCTGCAAAAAGCAGGTTTTGTTAGATTACATAAATTGGCAACCTCATCTAAGCTAATTTTGGTAGTATAACGCTCATCTATTAGGGCATAAATCTTTCTAATTCTATCTTGTTCTTTAGTGTTATATCGGTTTATATAAGGTATTTTATGTAACAATATAAATTCTGTACTGGCGGACAGTTTTTTAAGAATGTTCATCACGTTCATAAAGAACTCAAAAGGTTCTTGCTGATGCAACCTTTTCATTAAGGTGCCAATTTCAATTTTGGTGTCGCCATAAAATGCAATACCGTATTTGGCTAATTCCAATAAATGTTCAATTTGTTTTAGTTCTGTAAGACCTTCTAAAATCATATCCTTAAAAGAGGGCTTCATATGAAGCACTTCTTTTCTATATTCTGTAATGACACCATGGTCAAAATTAAGGTGTGGAATATTACTTCCTATAAGCACTAAATCGCTCTCCGTAAATTCAGATATGTGGTCACCTACATGTCTTTTGGCATTGGCACCTTCTATATACACCAATTCCAATTCCGGATGAAAATGCCAATAAAACAGATGATTAAGCTTAGGGTCGTGAAGTAACCTAAATGGGCTTTTTGAGTTTGGCGCTATGTTCTCTAATTGTACTTTCAAAAAGTATTTTTTACGAATTTATTCTTGAAGGTTTAAAAAAATTCTAATTCAAAATTATCACTAAATTGATATAAAATATCATCATAAATGATTAAAAAGTTAATATAGTTCAAAAATAGGTCAATATCAAGGTGGAATGAACATATTCTAATTTCTAGTTTTATCCTATCAAAATAGTTCGTTCAAAACATTTTTAATTATGCAACAGACAACAAATAAAATGGAAATGGCCAATAAGGCCCATGAAGAAATTCCGGGAAATCCGTCTACAGCAACAAGTAGTAAAATAAAATTAAACGATAGGTCTAATGGAAAACCGTTGCGTGTTTTAAGTGAAGATGATTGGCAGTTTTGGAAACACAACGGGTATATTGTCATTAAAAATGCGGTTCCTAGAAACCAAGCTAAAAAGACGGCAGACTTTTTATGGGAATTTGATGAAAAGAACCCAGATGACCCAAAAACATGGTATGCTCCTCCGCGTGCAGAAATGAAAATGAAAGAACTTACAGGAACCGGAATGGTAGAGGTTTATAACCATCAATATTTATGGGAAAACAGACAAATGCAAAAAGTATATGATGCATTTGTAGACGTATGGGGAACAGAGAAACTTTGGGTAACCATAGATCGTGCCAATTTAAATTTTCCATTACCAGAGGGAGTAGAAAAAAAGGGTTTTATTCATTGGGACTATGATCCAGAGACTCGGCCACAGAATGTACAAGGGGTTTTGGCCCTTGCGGATCAAACAGATGAAAATATGGGTGGTTTTCAATGTATACCATGGTTGTACCGGCATTATGATAAATGGAAATTAACCCAACCCGATGACCGTGACCATTTTCAGCCAGATTTAAATGGCTTGGAAGATAAAATTGTAAAAGTAAAGATGGAGGCTGGTGATTTGCTTATTTTCAATAGTACCGAACCTCATGGTATACGACCAAATAAGTCCCAGAATAAAGTACGTATTGCCCAATATATTTCTATGATGCCAGCAGAAGAAGAGAATGAGGAATTAAAAAAATGGCGCATTAATTCATGGAAGAATCGAGTAGCACCAGAAGGTTACGCATTTCCAGGTGATCCACGAAACTGGGAGCAAACAAAATACAATACCGCTAAGTTAAGTCCTTTGGGAGAAAAATTATTGGGATTAAAAGCTTGGTAATTTGCTAAATCGTTAATAATCATCAGCTTTCTAGTGCCTTCACAGAAATAATACTATTTTTGCGCCCTTAAAATAATAAGCTGTGCGTAAGTATTTTAATTTGTTTGATTTTAAGCAGAAAGTAGATTATAAAACAGAGATTCTTTCTGGATTAACTGTTGCTTTGGCTTTAGTTCCAGAAGCCATTGCATTTGCACTTATTCCCGGATTTTCTCCATTAACAGGATTATACGCCGCATTTGTATTGGCATTGGTAACTTCCATTTTAGGTGGTCGTCCTGGGATGATATCTGGTGCAACCGGAGCTGTAGCGGTTATTTTTGTTGGATTGATTCTTGAACTAAAACGTAATTTTCCAGGAATTGAACCTGAAACCATTTTAAATTATGTCTTTGCCACGGTTATTTTAGCTGGTGTACTTCAAATATTGGCAGGTGTATTACGTTTGGGTAAGTTTATTCGCTTGGTGCCCCATCCCGTAATGTTTGGCTTTGTAAACGGACTAGCCATTATTATTTTCATGGCACAGTTTCCAAACTTTTATCAAAAAGGAACAGACAGTCTGTTATCTGGCAGTCCCATGTATATTATGCTAGGATTAACCTTGTTGACCATGTTAATTATTTGGGGACTTCCAAAATTAACAAAAGCCGTACCCTCTTCTCTAGTGGCAATAGTCGTAGTATCTGCAATAGTGTTGGGTTTTGGTGTTGACACACTAACGGTTGCAGATACAATGCGCGAAGGAGAAAGTATTAAAGGAGGATTCCCGCCACTTTCTATTCCAGAGTTACCGTTTTCTTGGGAAACCTTTAAAATAATTATTCCTTATTCGGCTATAGTTGCCGGTGTTGGATTAATTGAAAGCTTACTTACTTTAAATATTATAGACGAGATAACCGAAACCCGCGGAAGTGGTAACAAAGAATGTGTTGCACAGGGTACTGCAAATATTCTTTCTGGATTTTTGTCAGGTATGGGCGGTTGTGCTATGATTGGCCAGAGTTTAATTAATACATCTTCGGGAGCAAGAGCTAGATTGTCCGGAATTACGGCAGCTGTGATGTTGTTGGTTTTTATAATGTTTGGGTCAAGTCTTATTGAGAGATTACCCATGGCAGCTCTTGTAGGTTTAATGTTTATGGTTGCTATTGGAACTTTTGAGTGGGCCAGCTTTAAGACATTTGGTAAAATGCCTAAATCTGATGTTGTTGTTATGGTATTGGTTACCTTAATTACAGCTATTACCCATAACTTGGCGGTTGCCGTATTGTTGGGCGTTATAATTTCTGCATTGGCCTATTCATGGGAAAACGCAAAACGTATCCGTGCCAGAAAATATGTAGATGACAACGGGGTAAAACACTATGAGATTTACGGGCCTTTATTTTTTGGATCTACTACACTATTTACGGAGAAATTTGATGTACCGAATGACCCTGATGAGATTATCATAGACTTTAAGGAAAGCCGTGTTGCCGACATGTCCGGTATAGAAGCTTTGAACAAATTAACCGAACGATACGCTAAGGTGGGTAAAAAGGTGCATTTACGTCATTTAAGTAAAGATTGCATCCGCTTATTGGAAAATGCCGATGAAATTATAGATGTAAATGTTATGGAAGATCCTACCTATAAAGTGGTAGTAGATAAAGTTAAAAAGAGCAATAAAGAATTGGAGCGACCTTTTAATCTTTGGGAGTTATAGCTAGTTTTTAGTTTTTGCTATGCCATATGCCTTACATACAAATAACCTAAAAGGCCAAGTACAACAATAAAGGCAATAAGGGAGATTATAAAATCACGTAATTTATCCTGTTTCGCTTTTTTAATAATTTTATTTCGAATTAATTTTTGCTGAAATGGGGTTAATTCAATAAAAGAAAGTTCGGTTTTTTGACTATAATTATCATACTGTTCTCTAATGTCTTTAAAGGACCGTCTCTTTTTCAATAAAGCTTTATTTGCTTTAATAACTTGCATTGGTTGACCGGCATATCCCATAATATTATTTTATTTATTAGTATGTTTTCACCATTACTTGTTACAGGGTAAGCAATAAAAAACCCTTTCAATTATCAATTGAAAGGGTTTTTTAAAGTCCCAATTGCATTGGGATTATTTTTATATTAAAGCGTTCGTAAATACTCTGCTAATGCTCTTGCATCTTCTTCACTTAAGTTTTGGTTAAGCATTATAGCATTATTATATTCTTTCAATAAAGCTTTGGCGATAGGGTCTTCCTTAAGCATCCCATCAGGATTTAGAATCATGTTCATTACCCATTCTGGACTTCTTCTTTCATAAACACCTTTTAATGCTGGCCCGATCATACGTTGTTCTGCCATGTGGCAAGCTGTACAGATGGCTTGGAATTTTTCACTGCCCGCAGCAACTAAATCTGCATCAATCTCATCACCGAAATCTACACTGGTGATTGGACCTACTCCTTTATTATCCATATCTACAGGAACTCCTTCAGTAGAGGCGGCAGCTTTAACTTCTTTTTTGGCACGGTTCATTTCAAAACCTTCCTTCTTTTCTTCTTTCTTTTCACCGCAGCTAAGAACTAATGTTCCTAGAGCCAATAAGGTTACTAATTTTCGCATTTTTTGTTGTCTTTAATTCTAAAAATTCTTGGAGGGACTAAGATATGAATTTTTCTTTGCTAGAAGCACTAGCTATAAATTTTTAAGAAATTCAGTAGTACGTTTTTCGGTATAGGTAATATTCATATTACCATGAAATCCAACATGCCCGCCATATTTTGGTATTTCTAAAAATAAGTTTTTATTGTGTTTTGCTTCTTGTATTGGGTAACAAGCTTCACCTAAAAATGTATCGTTCTGTGCATTAATAATAAGTGATGGTACTTTTATATTTGGTAGAAATTGCAAGCAACTGCATTTTTTATAATAATCCATGGCATCTTTAAAACCATGGGCACGGCTGGTATAAATATCATCAAAATCTTTAAGAGTTTTAATTTTTTTGATATCAGAATTAGAAATCAAACTAGGGAACAGCTGTTGTTTTACTTTTAGCTTATCTATTAGGTTTTTTTTGAATCGAATAGCGTAGTGGATATTTTTTAGGGAAAGCAATTGTTTTAAGGAGTCATCAAGTTTACAAGGAACAGATATGGCAACAGCACCTTTAATTTCTTGTGGAACTAAACTTCGTTCTCCTAAATATTTTAAAAGTAGATTTCCTCCAAGGCTATACCCATGAAGAAATAGGCTATTGTACTTGTCTTTTTCTAAGATTGATATAATTACCTTTTCTAAATCTTCTGAAGCGCCAGAATGGTAAGACCTGTATAACTTGTTGGGTTCTCCACTACATCCTCTTAAGTTAATGGCACACACATCAAAACCGCTTTCTTGAAGTATTTTGGCACTTCCCTGAATGTATGCTCTTTTCGAGCTTCCTTCTAGACCGTGTATTATTATTACCGCTTTGGTTGTAGGTTTAGAGG
This sequence comes from Maribacter sp., assembly GCA_965662155.1. GTDB lineage: Bacteria > Bacteroidota > Bacteroidia > Flavobacteriales > Flavobacteriaceae > Maribacter. Next base: position 36,491 of record CBFIGW010000004.1, read on the forward strand.
AATAGCTCCAATCCAAATCCATAAAATCGCCATCCTTTAACCAAATACGTTCCCTTATTTGATCTATGTCGTCTATTTTTCTAACAAGGCCGGCGTATATAGTAGATAAATGCCCGTTTCTAAAAAACAAACCTGTTTGGTATCTAGAACTAACTAGTGGCATTATATGCGAATTAAATTGAATAAAATTATTTGGTATAGTGTGCCAGATATTCCGTTTGGTCTTCCAATGCTTGTATGAGCTCGTTTTTAAGTGTGGAAACCAATTTTTCTACGGGTACTGTATCGGTAATTAGAGCAACGCCTTGACCTGCCGACCAAATGGTTTTCCATGCTTTGGCCTCGGTATCCAATTCCTTACCAAAATCTATTTTAGTATCTTTTTTTAAATCTTCTTCTGTAATGCCTGCGGCATGTAAGCTAGCACCTAAAAAGTTAGCATGAACACCAGAAATAGAGGCAGTATATATAATGTCACTTGCTCCTGCATCAATAATCATTTTTCTATATTCTGGAGTGGCTTTACTTTCATTGGTATTTATAAAACGAGTTCCCATATAGGCCATATCAGCGCCCATTTGTAAAGCAGAAGCAATATCCCTTCCAGTACTTATACAGCCAGATAGGATAATCGTTTTATGGTAAAATTGTTTTATTTCTGCAACTAAGGTCATAGGGTTTATGGTGCCGGCATGGCCACCTGCACCGGCTGCAACTAATATTAAACCATCTACACCTGCTTCAGCTGCTTTTTGAGCATGTCTTTTTTTAATAACGTCATGAAACACCAAACCACCATAGCTATGAATGGCATCTACCACTTGGGACACCGCACCTAAAGAAGTTATTACCAAAGGTACTTTATGTTTTATACAAAGCTTTAAATCTGCTTCTAATCTTGGGTTGGTTTGATGTACAATTAAATTTACACCAAATGGAGCCGCTTTTTTTCCGGTTTCCTCTTCAAATTCTTTTAATGCCGTTTTAATTGCTATCAACCATTCTTCAAAACCCTCACTGGTACGCTGGTTTAAGGCCGGAAAAGTACCTACAATACCATTTTTACAACAAGAAATGACTAATTCAGGTCCTGAAATTAAAAACATTGGTGCTGCAATAGCAGGTAAGTTTAAATTTTTGATAAACGGTGCTTTTGTTCCCATAGAAATTAAGATTAATCTTTAAAATTTAAGCAATATATTTTTAGAAGGTGGTTTACTTTTCCAAAACTATGGTATTTTTATCAAGTATTATGCATGCATAGAAAAATTAAATAAATGTATTTAAAGGATTTTGAAATTAGATGGAGTGATGTTGATGCCAATAGACACCTAGCAAATTCGGCATATTTAAACTTTATGAGTCATACCCGTATGTCATTTTTAATGGAAATAGGATTTAATCATAAGACATTGGCCTCTCATGAAATTGGTCCTGTGGTATTTTATGAACACGTGTATTATTTTAAAGAGGCATTTCCGGGCAAACCCATAAAAGTTTCTATGGAAGTTATGGGCATGAGTGAAGATGGTAAGTTTTTTGAGTTTCATCATAATTTTTATGATCATAAAGGAGACAACTTTGCGCATTGTGAAATGATGGGTTCCTGGGTAGATTTAAAAACTAGAAAACTAACAGGTCTTCCAGATGATTTTCTAAAGACATTTAGTAATGTGGAAAAGGGTGAAGGTTTTAGGGTATTAACTAAGGATGATACCCGAAAATTTGCAAAAACACCTAAGAATATAAATATAGAATAAATTTTTAATAGGAAAAACCTTAATTGTAAAAGGTATTTTGCCAATTTATGGATTGCATTTTTTATCTTTAGTTCAGAATGCAACCAACCATTGAGCAATTAGAAGCAATTTATACCAAGTTGCGAAAAATGATCGTAACCAAAAAGCTGTTACCCGGTTTACAAATTAGTAAAACTGGCTTGGCTAAAGAGCTTGATACGAGTAAAGATGTAGTCGATTTAGCACTAGAAAAGTTAATAAATGAAAACTTTGTAGTCGCAAATACGGATAATAACATTCACGTTCGTGAGTTAAGCACCGTAGAAATGATTGAGGTACTTGATTGTAGAATTGCCCTTGAAACGAAAGCTGTACAATTATTTACCTTAAGAGCTACCCAAGATAAAATAGATGACCTAAGAAATCTTATGGTGCCATTTGAAAAGGGACCGAAAAGTATACACGTCTTTCAAAAGATAGATCGTCATTTTCACGAATTGATTGTTAACAATTGTGGAAACAAAATGCTAAAAGAATTATTTAATAAGGCCAACTTCTGGGATTCAATGGAATTAACAGGTATAACCAGATCGTTGAATGATGTTTTAAAAGAACATTTGGATATTATTTCCGCAATACACCAAAGAGATTCTAATAAAGCAGTAATGCTTATGCGAATGCATTTAGAACATTGTAAGGACTCTATTCTTTAATTGATTTTTTTTTACTTGATTTGTAAGTAATAGGCTTTTTACTTGCCAAATAGACACCAAGCATTACCAAACATGCGGCAATAATTTTAATCGTTGTTAAACTATCCTGACCTGTGGCTATCGCATAGCCAATCCCTATTAATGGCTGTACATAAACAAAAGCACTTAATGTAGATGCTCTTAATTGGGTTAAAGCAAAAATATTAAACAAGTAGGTGCAAAAAGTAGTGCCTATAATTACAAAAGCAATTGCACCTATAGCTTCGTGAGGTAATTCTTGCCATTGAATTTGACTTAATTCTTGATAACCAAAAGGGAAACAAATTAAAATTCCTAAAGTAAATAACCACTTCATAAAGGTAAATGGGTGGTATTTGGTTATTAAAGTTTTGGCAACGATTAGGTATGCACCGTAAAAAACGGAGTTTAGTAAGATCAAAAAGTTTCCAAAAGGTATATTAGGGGCATCCTGTCTTATCTCAGCACCAAAAAGTATTAACCCTAGCGCCCCCAAAAGCCCAATTCCAATACCGATTATTTTACGATTACTAATATGTTCTTTAAGTACAATTGCAGATAAAACCAATACAATTATTGGAGTTGTGGTAACTAATACAGCACTGTTTATTGGTGTTGAAAGGGACAGGCCTTTGAAGAAAACCAGCATATTAAAACCCATACCAAGTAAAGCACAAAGTAGCATCCTGTAATAATCCTTTTTATCAATCTTCTCCTTTGGACCAAAAATAGATATTAACCAAAATAATGCAGCAGCACCTATGACCCTGAACATAATAAATGCCATAGGCTGCACATAATTTGGCATTACCCCTTTGGCAATGGTATGGTTGAGTCCGTAAATCGTAGTTGCGCCAATGGCAGCAAATATGGCTAAAGTCCTTTTATTCAAGAATGTATCATTTCGTTTGCAGCTGCCACTACTTTTTTACTATTTCCAATAAAAATGGTATCATCTACAATAATTACAGGTCTTTTAAGAAATGTATAATGTTCTAAAATCAGATTTTTGTAATCATCATCGGTTAAATATTTGTTTTTTAAATCTCTCTCACGAAAAAGAACAGCTCTTCTACTGAATAAGGATTCGTAGCTATCGGTTAGTTTTCGCATTTCTTCCAATTGCTCTTTAGTTATAGATTCCGTTTTTATGTCCTGTAGTACAAAATCATCTAACGGCTGCAGCTCTTTAATAATTCGTTGGCAAGTATTGCAAGAACTCAGGTGATATATTTTTTTCATCACGTTTAGAAAGTTAATTTTGTTACAAAGAAACCCAAATCTCTTGAATTGTACTATTTTTAGTTCTTACTAAAATCTAAGTATTTTGAATAACGTTTTAGAATTTACCTTACAGAACAGAAAAAATCTTTATGCCATCCTTGAAATGACTCCAAAGCAAGATTTATTAAAAATCCCAGAAGGTTTTAGGAACAACATTTGGTGGAATATAGCCCACACCGTTGTAACACAACAACTACTTATATATAAATTTAGTGGACTTCAAATGAGAGTTCCTGAGGAACTTGTCAATAAATTTAAAAAAGGTACCGTGCCAGATGGTACAGCTACCGATATAGAGATTAAACTAATTTCCGATTTTTTAATTTCTACGGCTACTTGGGCCAAAGAAGATTATGATAATGGGTTGTTCAAAAATTATAATGAATACACAACAAGTGCAAAAGTCACCTTAAAAAATATAGAGGATGCCTTAGCATTTAATCTGTTTCATGAAGGGCTGCACATAGGATCTATATTTGCACTTAGAAAAATGCTAGACTAATTAATAAAAGGTTCTAAGATTTTCCTAAAGAAGTTAAGTGCTCTTTCAATTCGGCGTAAGGTAACGTCAGTATTATAGGGCCATCAGCAAAAGAAGCTATTTCATATTGTTCATAAAAAAGTTGTAAACCTTCGTTTGTAAATCCGATATTTTCTGGTAGGTAAAATGATTCTGAATCAAACATAAAGCCTGTACTATTGATTGTTTGTGCTTTAGGTATTTTTTCCTGTTCCCTAAATTTAACCTCTGCAAATTCTACAAACGCTTCTTGATTTTTAAACAACTGTGAGTTTTCTAACTCAACACCGTTAATTTTATCAAAATTTAAAAATCGTACGGTACTATAGCCATGCGCTCCACCGGTAAATAAATGGGACTCTAATTTAATGGTTAAAATAGTTTCATCTTCAAAAGTAATGTAGCCTTTGATATTGGCTTCCCAAGGAGTTGCTTCCTCAGCATATTTTGCTTTTAAATTCTCATATTCTTTTTGAAAAGATGAAATAGCACTTTGTACATCACTCGCTGTATTCTCCTCATTAAAATCCAAGATGAATATTATTTCTTCCGTTAGGGTAGAGTTAACGACTTTACCAATTTTTGTGTTAGCCATAGCACTGGGGTATTCTAGGGTAACGTTGGCACAGTCCTTACAATTCTTATTTTCAAAAGATAAAGGCTCAAAAGTAAGTTTGTTTTCTTTTTTACAAGAAAAAACAGCCACTAGTATAAAAAGGTAAATTATTGGGGTTTTCATTGCTGACATTTATTGTAGGGCAAAATTAGTGGTTCATTGTAATCTCCGAAAGATAACGATACATTTGTAAGAATAATTATAGCTTATGGGTAAAAAACCGTTAAAGTTTAATAGTAAGGTAATTCACGGTGGCCAACACCCAGATAAGGCCTATGGTGCTGTAATGACTCCCATATATCAAACTTCCACTTATGCGCAGTCCACACCGGGCGGACATAAAGGTTATGAGTATTCTAGAAGTGCGAACCCTACACGTACGGCCTTGGAAAATGCACTTGCCAGTATAGAAAATGGCACATACGGACTTGCTTTTGCGAGTGGTTTAGCGGCAATAGATGCGGTGATAAAATTATTGCAACCTGGAGATGAGGTCATTTCTACCAATGATTTGTATGGAGGTAGTTATAGGTTGTTTAAACAAATATTTGAAAAATACGGTATTGGTTTTAAGTTGGTAGCCCTGCAAAATGTTGAAGATTTGACAACTCATATCAACTCTAAAACAAGGCTAATTTGGGTGGAAACGCCAACTAACCCAATGATGAACATAATAGACATTACCGCCATCTCCAAACTTGCTAAAAAACATAACGTATTGCTTGCAGTGGATAATACTTTTGCGACACCATATTTGCAATTACCACTAGATTTAGGCGCCGATATAGTTATGCATTCTGCCACTAAATATTTGGGTGGTCACAGTGATGTGGTATTGGGCGCCTTGGTCGTAAAGGACAAAAAATTGGCAGATAGACTTTATTTTATTCAAAATGCAAGTGGTGCGGTTAGTGGCCCTATGGACAGTTTTTTGGTATTAAGAGGAATTAAGACCTTACATGTGCGTATGCAACGGCATTGTGAAAATGGCATGGCGGTTGCCACATACTTGGCAAATCATCCAAAAATAGAAAAGGTATATTATCCAGGTTTACAAATTCATCCTAACCATGATATAGCCAAAAGTCAAATGAAGGATTTTGGCGGAATGATTTCTTTTGTAACCAAAGGGAGTAGTTATGCAGATGCCATTGCGTTGATAGAGCGTTTAGAGGTTTTTACTTTGGCCGAATCACTTGGTGGAGTAGAAAGTCTTGCTGGTCATCCTGCTAGTATGACCCATGCTAGTGTTCCTAATGCGGACAGGAAGAAATTAGGAATTGTTGATGCCATGGTTCGGTTAAGTGTTGGTATTGAGGATGTAGATGATCTAATTGCAGATTTAGAACAAGCTATAGGCTAATTGCGAGATTAATTTATTGTTTGCTATAAAACCATGATTATTCTTCATTAAAACTAAATGCAAGTAAATAAAACCGTAAAAATTATTGAATTATTAAAAAATTAAGCATCAAATTATAATAATAATATAATTTTGCCGATATATTTTGAATTCGTTAATATAAATTGATATCAATTATCTCTATGGAAGCAAAAATTAAAGCATTTATGGATGAGGTGAAATCCAGAAATGGTCATGAGCCAGAATTCATCCAAGCAGTACAAGAAGTAGCCGATACGGTAATACCATACATTGCAAAGCACGAGATTTACAATGGTAAGAATATTTTACTTAGAATGGTGGAGCCAGAAAGGTTAGTTTCTTTTAGGGTGGCATGGGTAGATGATGAGGGAGAAATTCATGTGAATCGTGGTTACCGTATTCAAATGAACTCAGCTATTGGACCATATAAAGGCGGCTTGCGTTTTCACCCTACTGTAAATGCAAGTATTTTAAAGTTTTTGGCTTTCGAACAGGTCTTTAAAAATAGTTTAACCACGCTTCCAATGGGTGGCGGAAAAGGTGGTTCTGATTTTGACCCCAAAGGAAAATCGGACGACGAAGTAATGCGTTTTTGCCATGCGTTTATGCTAGAGCTTAACAGGCATATTGGGCCTAATACGGATGTGCCTGCTGGTGATATTGGTGTTGGGGCCAGGGAAATTGGTTTCTTGTTTGGTATGTATAAAAAAATTAGAAACGAATTTACGGGTGTTCTTACTGGCAAAGGACTTTCCTGGGGAGGATCAAAGATACGTCCAGAAGCTACGGGATACGGTACTGTCTATTTTGCCCAGAGTATGTTAAAAACCAAAGGAGAGGATTTTGACGGTAAAACGGTCGTAATTTCAGGATCTGGTAATGTGGCGCAATATGCGGCCGAGAAAGTAATTCAACTTGGTGGTAAAGTAATTACATTGTCAGATTCAGGAGGTTATATTGTGGATGAGAATGGTATAGACGAAGACAAATTGGCGTTTGTAATGGATCTTAAAAACAATAAAAGAGGCCGTATTTCAGAATACGCAGACAAATATTCTTCTGCTACTTACCACGAAGGTAAAACACCTTGGGATGTAAAATGTGATATAGCTTTACCATGTGCAACTCAAAATGAGTTGGATGAAAAAGATGCCAAAAATTTATTGGATAATGGTTGTATATGTGTAGTTGAAGGGGCAAACATGCCTTGTACCACAGAGGCAGTTCATGCTTTCCATGCCGCTAAGATACTATTTGCACCAGGAAAAGCTTCCAATGCTGGTGGTGTAGCAACTTCCGGTTTGGAAATGTCACAGAACTCCTTGCGAATAAGTTGGACCAGAGAAGAAGTAGATGAGCGTTTAAAAGGAATAATGGAGGATATTCACGATTCTTGTATTGAATATGGTGAGGAGGAAGATGGTTATTGTAATTACGTAAAAGGTGCAAATATCGCCGGTTTTGTGAAAGTTGCAGATGCTATGTTGGCTCAAGGGGTAATTTAAAAACAAATTAAATTATTTAACATATTTAAAGACCTAACAGATAGGTAAATGCTGTTAGGTCTTTTTATTGTTCGTGTATTTTAGGTTTAGGCTAGTATCTTTGCCTAAATTTAAGTTATACATGCAGGTATCCACTAAAGCCATTGTTCTTACTTATTTAAAATATGGTGATACTAGCTTAATAGTAAAAGCCTATACAGCTTCGGACGGTATTAAATCTTACTTACTTAAAGGTATATTATCTTCAAAAAAAGGTAAGCTTAGAACTGCCTTGTTCCAGCCTCTTACACAATTGGAAATTGTTGCAAACCATCGTAATAAAGGAACTTTGGAAAGTATAAGAGAGGCCAAAGTAAGTTATCATTATCAAACCTTACAAACCAATGTGGTTAAAAATTCAATGTCCTTTTTTTTGGCTGAAATGTTGGGAAACAGTATCCATGAGGAAGAGCAAAATGATGAACTTTTTAGTTTTATAGAAGCATCATTGCAATGGTTGGATATAAATACAGAAATTTCTAATTTTCACCTCTATTTTTTATTGCTGCTCACCAAATACCTAGGCTTTTATCCTGATACAAACTTCATTAACGCCGAATATTTTGATTTAATGGAAGGAGAGTTTATACTGGCGCCATCTATGAATCCGTTATTAACCGGGGACAACCTTTCTTATTTTAAACAATTTTTAGGCACAAATTTTGATACAATTCATACGATTAAGATGAGAAAGGAAAATCGTCAAGAATTGCTAAAATCCCTTGTTCTCTATTATGAATTACATTTGCAGGGATTTAGAAAACCTAAGTCGCTCGCTATTCTAAATGAAGTTTTCAATTAGTATGCACAAAATTATAGTTGTTACTTTTTTGTTCTTTACAGTATCTTCTTGGACCCAGGAAGTAACTATACTAGATATAGATACAAAGGAGCCTGTTGCCAATGTTGCAATTTTCAACTCTGACAAAAGTAAAATAGCCTTAACAGATTTTGATGGAATATTCGATAGCTCCATTTTTTCAACTAAGGAAAGAATTACAATAAAGCATCTTAGTTACGAAATCAAGAAAACCACCAAGGAACAGATTGGCAAGAAAGATAAGAAAATCTATCTTGTAATGAGACCCGAGCAATTGGATGAGGTAGTAATGTCCGTCTCCAAATGGGAGCAACAAAAAAAGGACATTCCAAATAAAATCGCATCCATAGATGCCCGGACTATAGCTTTTACAAATCCCCAAACATCGGCAGACCTCTTACAGAATAGTGGAAAGGTCTTTGTTCAAAAAAGTCAGTTGGGCGGAGGTAGTCCAATGATCCGTGGTTTTGCGACCAACAGGTTGGTTTTATCTGTGGATGGTGTTCGTATGAACAATGCAATTTTTAGAGGTGGCAATCTTCAAAATGTTATTTCTATAGACCCATTTACCATAAGAAACACAGAAGTGATATTTGGTCCAGGTTCTGTTATATATGGGAGTGATGCCATTGGCGGTGTAATGAATTTTTATACGAAAAGACCATCATTAAGCTTAAAGGATACACTTTTGGTTCATGGCAATACCAATTATAGATTTTCAACTGCGAATGCGGAAAATACGGTACATGCAGATATAAATTTGGGTAAAAAGAAATGGGCCGCACTAACCAGTTTAACTTACAATAGTTTTAATGACTTAAAAATGGGTAAATATGGCCCAGAAACCTATTTGAGAAATAATTATGTGCAATCTGTAAATGGCGTAGATATTTTAGTGGAAAACAGTAACCCAAGAAACCAAGTGTCTACAGGATATGATCAGGTACACCTAATGCAAAAGTTTCTGTTAAGACCAAATAATAACTGGGACTTAAACTTAGGGGCTTATTATTCCGAAACATCCGATTATTCTAGATATGATCGTTTGATACGGCCTTCCAGGGATGGGACAGCGCTCAGGTCTGCAGAATGGTTCTATGGTCCACAAAAATGGTTTATGGGCAAAGCCCAACTAAAACAAAAAGGAAGTGGTAAGTTTTATGAAGGATTAAAAATTACCTCGGCATATCAACATTTTGTAGAAAGTAGAAATAGTAGGGATTATCAAGATGATATATTGAACAAAACACAGGAAAAGGTAGATGCTTTAAATATCAATATAGATTTTGAAAACAAAAAAATTGGAAACTTTAAATTGTATTATGGTAGTGAGTTTGTCTTTAACAAAGTGTATTCTAGAGGATCTGATATCAATATAAATACCAATGAAATTTTCGATGCCCCTGCTAGATACCCCAATAGTTCTACATGGAAAAGCTTGGCGGGTTATGTAAATGGAGAATATAAGGCAAGGCCAAATTTCACATTTATGTCCGGTATGCGATATAGTCATGTTTGGATTAACGCACTTTTTGACCAAACTTTTTATGATTTTCCTTTTAACAATGCCGATTTAAATACAGGAGCTGTAACTGGCAGTTTAGGCTTTAGCTGGTTTCCAAAAGAAGACTTACAAATTACAGTTAATAGTTCTACGGGATTTAGAGCACCTAATATTGATGATGTGGGTAAAATATTTGATTCTGAACCTGGATCTGTAGTAGTACCCAATCCAGATTTAGAGTCGGAATATGCTTATAATGTGGAATTTGGGATATATAAAAACTTTAAGGACAAGTTGGTTTTTAAGGGAGCAACATACTATACATATTTGGTAGACGCCTTGGTTAGAAGGGATTTTACCTTTAATGGTATGGCTCAAATGGAATATAAAGGAGAACTAAGTAATGTGCAGGCCATTCAAAATGCCGCAAAGGCATATGTGTATGGTTTTGAGTTTGGACTAGATGCCTTTATTTCGGATCATTGGTCCTTATCTTCAAATCTTACCATTACAGAGGGTGTAGAGGAGGACGATGATGGTGTTGACACACCTGCAAGACATGCTGCGCCTACGTTTGGTGACTTTCATGTCATCTGGAAAAATCAAAAGTTAAAGGCAGATGTATTCTTAAATTATAATGGTGAGTTAACATATCAGGATTTGGCCTTATCGGAACAATCTAAGGATTATATTTATGCCGTAGATACAGCAGGCAATCCATATTCACCTTCATGGTATACTTTAAATATTAGATTACAATATGACATTTCCAATAGGATGAAGGCCACATTAAGTTTTGAGAACATTACTAACCAACGTTATAGAACTTATTCTTCGGGTATTGCTGCTGCAGGTAATAACCTAATCTTTGGTTTGGGATATCAATTTTAAAAAATAGAAAAGCCCGAATTTATCGGGCTTTATACTATAAAAACGGAATAATTTAGTTTTTTACCGCGTCTTTTACTTCTTCCGCTTTTTCAGATATTTTATCGGCAGCATCCTTTGTAGCTTCTTTTACTTCTTCACCGGCTTCTTTGGCTGAATCCATTGCATCCTCACCAGCTTTTTTTGCACTGTCCATAGCTTCTTCACCTGCTTCTGCGGCATTGTCAACAGCTTCACTAGCGGCTTCCATTGCATCTTCACCGGCTTCTTTAAGGTCCTCGCCTGTTTCTTCTAATGCTTCACCAGTTTGTTCTGCAGCATTTTTAGCTTTATCTGCAGTTTCTCTACAAGAAACAAAAGTTAAACTTAAAGCCAACATTAATACGGTACCTAGAAATACTTTTTTCATTTTTGTTAATTTTTAGTGTTTGTTTTACAACATTATATACGGCGGATTTGTGAATTTGGATGTGAATTAAAATTTATTTGTACCATTAATTGGTTTTTATGCTATTTCAATAGCTTTAAGCAGGTTAAATTAAATCTAATTTTTATAATTTTGCAGCCTTAAAACCCAGTACCATAAGCATTTCGTATGAAGTTCGAAGAATATAAAGGATTAAACTTACCCAAGGTTGCAGAAGAAGTTCTAAGCTACTGGAAAAGTAATGGAATTTTTGAAAAAAGTATAGCCTCAAGAGAGGGTCGGGATAATTATGTTTTTTATGAAGGTCCACCTTCCGCAAACGGTATGCCCGGCATTCATCATGTAATGGCACGTACTATAAAGGATATTTTCCCTAGGTATAAGACCATGAAAGGTTTTCAAGTAAAGCGAAAAGCAGGCTGGGACACCCATGGTTTACCAATAGAACTAGGAGTTGAAAAAGAACTTGGGATAACCAAAGAGGATATTGGGACTAAAATTTCTGTTGAAGAATATAATGCCGCCTGTAAAAAAGCGGTTATGCGTTATACAGATGTTTGGAACGCAATGACAGAGCAGGTTGGGTATTGGGTAGATATGGATGATCCCTATATTACCTATAAATCCAAGTATATGGAATCTGTTTGGTGGTTGCTTAAGCAGATATACGATAAAAAACTAATATATAAAGGATATACAATTCAGCCATATTCGCCCAAGGCAGGTACTGGCTTAAGTTCCCACGAACTAAATCAGCCTGGCACGTATCAAGACGTTACAGACACCACGGTGGTGGCCCAGTTTAAAGCTGTTGAGGAAACCTTACCGGATTTTTTAAGGAACGAGGGGACTGTTTATTTTCTAGCTTGGACAACAACACCATGGACACTACCTTCAAATACGGCATTAACCGTTGGCTCTAAAATAGATTATGTGTTGGTCGAGACCTATAATCAATACACTTTTGAGCCGATGAACGTTGTTCTTGCAAAGAGTTTAGTGGCGAAACAGTTTTCTGGGAAGTTTTTTGAAGTTGAAGAAAAACCCGACTTGGTTTTGTACAACTCTGGCGATAAAAAAATTCCTTATTATGTTGTTAAGGAATTTAAAGGTCAAGATTTATTAGGCATCAAATATGAGCAGTTATTGAATTATACTTTGCCTTATGAAAATGCAGAAAACGCATTTAGAATAATTGCTGGAGATTTTGTTACTACAGAAGATGGTACGGGTATTGTACATACGGCACCTACTTTTGGTGCGGACGATGCCCTTGTTGCGAAACAAGCAGTGCCGGAAATACCGCCAATGTTGGTTTTGGATGAAAATACCAATTTGGTACCCTTGGTAGATTTACAAGGCAAGTTTAGACCAGAGCTGAAAGAGCTTGCGGGTAAATATGTGAAGAATGAATACTATGAAGATGGTGAGGCTCCAGAACGTTCGGTTGATGTAGAAATAGCTATAAAATTAAAAGAGGAGAACAAGGCTTTTAAAGTAGAAAAATATGTGCACAGTTATCCTAACTGCTGGCGTACGGACAAGCCAATATTATATTACCCATTGGATTCTTGGTTCATAAAAGTTACGGAAATTAAAGACCGTATGTTCGAATTAAACCAAACCATTAATTGGAAACCAAAAGCAACAGGAGAAGGTAGGTTTGGTAACTGGCTGGCCAATGCAAATGACTGGAATTTATCACGATCTAGATATTGGGGAATACCATTGCCGATTTGGAGAACAGAAGATGGTAAGGAAGAAATTATTATTGGTTCGGTTGCAGAATTAAAATCTGAAATGCAAAAAGCATTGGAGGCCGGTATCTTGGAAAATGATGTATTTGCGGATTTTGAGGTAGGTAATATGTCCGAAGAAAATTATGAGAAAATAGACCTTCATAAAAATATTGTTGATCAAATTACATTGGTGTCACCTTCTGGAAAACCAATGAAACGCGAAAGTGATTTAATAGATGTTTGGTTTGATAGTGGCTCTATGCCTTACGCCCAATGGCATTACCCGTTCGAGAACAAGGAATTGATTGATGAGGGGAAAACCTTTCCAGCAGATTTTATTGCAGAAGGCGTAGATCAAACAAGAGGTTGGTTTTATACCCTTCATGCCATAGGAACGATGGTTTTTGATAGCGTAGCTTATAAAAATGTAGTTTCCAATGGTTTGGTTTTGGATAAAGAAGGTAAAAAAATGTCCAAGCGGTTGGGCAATGCCGTAGACCCGTTTGAAACCATGAACGAACATGGTGCAGATGCCACTAGATGGTATATGATCAGTAACGCCAACCCTTGGGATAACCTAAAATTTGATACAGAAGGTATTGTTGAGGTGAAGAGAAAATTCTTTGGCACTATATACAACACCTATTCTTTCTTTGCGCTATATGCCAACATAGATAATTTTAATTTTTCCGAAAAAAGCATACCAATAGAGGAAAGATCGGAAATAGATCGTTGGATTTTATCTGAATTAAACTCACTTATAAAAGTGGTAGATGAAGCATATGGTGATTATGAGCCCACACGTGCTACTAGGGCTATTTCAGATTTTGTACAAGAAAATCTTAGTAATTGGTATGTGCGTTTGTGTAGAAGACGTTTTTGGAAAGGAGAATATGGGCAAGACAAAATTGCAGCTTACCAAACTTTATATTCATGTCTAGTTACTGTTTCTAAACTAAGTGCTCCGGTAGCTCCTTTCTTTATGGATCAGTTATACAGGGATTTAATGGAGACAACTAAGGAAGAACTTTTTGAAAGTGTCCACTTGGCAAATTTCCCTAAAGCAGATGTTAGTTTAATTGATAGAGGACTGGAAGTTAAGATGGGCAAGGCACAAACTATCTCATCTTTAGTCTTATCTATCCGCCAAAAAGAGAAGATAAAAGTTAGACAACCACTTCAAAAAATTATGATTCCTGTCTTGGATGAGCAAGATAAAGCAGATATTCTTGCAGTTTCAGAATTAATTAAATCTGAAGTAAACGTAAAGGAAATCCAATTAATAGATGATGCCTCCGGAATTTTGGTTAAACGTATTAAGCCTAATTTCAAGACATTAGGCCCTAAGTTTGGTAAGGATATGAAGCTGGTTGCCCAAGCTGTAAACGAATTTTCTCAGGATGATATCCAAAAAATTGAGCAAGAGGGCGAAATAAACATCCAAATAGAAAATAAAAGTATTATTTTACAGTTTCAGGATGTAGAGATAACCTCTCAAGATATCGAAGGTTGGCTAGTAGCTACGTCAGGAAAAATTACGGTAGCATTAGATGTTACAATAAATGAGGAGTTAAGAAAAGAAGGTATTGCTAGGGAATTGGTAAATAGAATACAAAACTTAAGAAAAGAATCTGGTTTTGAAGTAACTGACAGGATTGATATTAAAATGCAAAAAGATGGTTTTGTTGAGCAAGCCGTTTCTAGTAATTTAACATATATTAAAACTGAAACTTTAACCGCAGAGCTTAATTTTGAGGAAAAGTTAGACAATGGCACAGAGGTTGCCTTTGATGAAGTAAACACTAAATTGTTGATTGAGAAACATTAATAATATGGCAGAAGATTTAAAAATTAGATATTCGGACAAGGATTTGGCCGAATTCAAAAGCCTTATAGAGGAAAAGATAGTAAAAGCTAAGAGTCATTTAGATCTATTGAAAAGTTCTTATATGAATGATGGTAATAATGGTACAGATGATACCTCACCAACATTCAAGGCATTTGAAGAAGGTTCGGAGACTATGAGTAAAGAGGCAAACACGCAGTTGGCCATAAGACAAGAGAAGTTTATACGTGACTTGAAAAATGCTTTATTACGTATAGAAAACAAAACGTACGGAATTTGCAGGGTAACCGGTAAATTAATCAATAAAGAAAGATTAAAATTGGTGCCACATGCCACGTTAAGTATCGAAGCTAAGAATATGCAGAAATAATTAAAAACGCCTTTTTAGGCGTTTTTTTTAATACTATACTTTGAAAAGCATTTTTTTTATCTTTTTATTTTGTGCTTTTTTACCATTAACGGCACAGAAAAAAGTTGCAAAGTCCATACTAAAAGAATCCATAAAATTAATTCAGATAGATGCCAATAGCTGTTTTAGTGTCGTTTTAGAAACTACAACCAGCAATACTATTGTGATAGAGGCACAGATGGATGGGGAGTATAGCGATGAACTTTACCTGAACTTAGTGGAGAACGGAAATACTTTACAGGTTAATTCGGGATTTGGACCAAATCATATAGATCCAAATGATAAGTTAAGTGCACATAAAGTTGTTTCTATTGCCTTAAAAGTATTCATTCCACGACATAAAAATGTACAGGTTAACGGAACAAGTACAAATATTTTTGCCAATGGGACTTACAAAAATTTGCAAATTACTGTTTCTGACGGGCTATGTACGCTTAAAGAAATAATGGGTAATTTAATTGTTAAGACACAAACTGGAAATATTTTGGTTACAAGTAACAATGCTAAAATTAATGCAATAAGCAAATATGGTACTGTAAAAAAGAACCCAATGGATAATGGGAATAATCTATACGAACTCAGTACAGTTTCCGGAAATATAATAGTAAATTAAGCTAAATAATATTTATATTTTTGCACTCTGAAAAACCCCTATGAATCTTAAAAAATCAGTTTTACTTATTCTTTTAATATTGGTCATAGATCAATGGAGTAAGATTTATATAAAAACCCATTTTGTTCTTGGGGAATCTGTTGATGTATTCAATTGGTTTAAGATTCTTTTTATAGAAAATGAAGGCGCAGCATGGGGAGCCAAGTTAAGCGATGTACTTCCAATTTCTGATAGTATAGGGAAACTAATATTAACCATATTTAGGTTGTTTGCCATCTTCGGAATTGGTTATTGGCTTTTTGATGTTATAAGGAAAAACGCTTCTAAGACTTTAATAATCGCAGTTTCATTAATTTTTGCCGGAGCATTAGGGAATATTTTAGATTCCGTTTTTTACGGTTTACTATTTAATGACAGCTATAATGAGGTAGCAACGTTATTTACAGACGAACCTTATGGTAAGTTGTTTTATGGTAAAGTTGTGGATATGCTTTATTTTCCAATGGTAGATGCTACTTGGCCAGAATGGGTACCTTACTTTGGAGGAGGTAATTTTAGATTTTTTGAACCAGTCTTTAATATAGCTGATACGGCCATAAGTACAGGGGTTGGCATATTATTGGTTTTCAATAAAAAGGCATTCAAAAATAATGATGAAGAATTGGAGACTTTGGCAGATGATTATTCAGTTACGGAGAATGAATAAGTTTTACCTGGGGTAACGCAATAATCCAAAGGTATATCGTTTGGGTCAATATCGGTTATTTTATCTTCTGCCTCAAATAAGGAAAGACCAATTTTAATAATATCCTTTTTACAATCCTTTAGAAAACGGTCATAATAACCTTTCCCATAACCGACCCTATTGCCATTTATATCAAATGCCAATAAGGGTATGAAAACCACATCAATCTTGTTGGGTGCAATTTTAACACCTTCAATGGGCTCCGGTACACCCCACATACTATTTTTAAATTTTGTATTATCTGTTAAAAGGTAATGGTCTAAAGAAGTTTCGTTTAAAACCTTGGGAACTACAACATTTTTATCTTTCCCTTGAAGAATGGAAAGTATATTTATGGTGTCTACTTCATATTTTTTACCAATTGGTAAAAAAATATGGTAAAAGTCAAAATTCCATATAGGAAGTTCTAATAATGAATTGGATATGGTTAAACTTTTAGAAGCAAGTGAACTTGCAGAAAGTTCTGTTCTAAGTTTGTAGTATTTTTTACGTAAATCTTTCTTCAACATTGTTGAAAAATGATTTTAAATCGGAACATATTAATAATCTATTCTTTACCGGCAACGGCAAAGAAAACTTTGAAAAAAAGCATTAAGATTAAGTAAGTCCCAAGAGTGATTATATAACTTTCCATAGTTCAGGGGTTTCATTCTGTGTTAAATGTAAGTAAAAAAATCATTATCCCTCCATGAAAGGACACTTTTTATCGATTAAAAGCACTTTTTTTTGAAAAAATTAACTTTAAGGTAAAGACAATTAACTTCTTATTTTGTTAACACCTTGTAAATCAGGTAGTAATAAAATTGCAGTGTTTCAAAGTTTTCTTATTTGATAACTATAACAAGTTTTTTTTACAATATTCTTATTATGTGTCGCTAAAAATATCAATCTCATATAGCAAGAATTGTAATGAAATGGTTAAAGGTTTGATAAAATGAAGAATAACTTGTTTCATTACTTTAATAAGTTAGTAATTTATAGTTTTATAAAAAAGAGAAGTAGCTATACCAACTATGTCCAGTATTCCAATTAATGTTCAATTAAGTACATTGCCAAATAGTCCAGGTGTC
>CBFIGW010000005.1:0-54191 GCA_965662155.1 Maribacter sp.
CATTATTTCTAGGAATATAGGAATTTTTAGAATTGTAAAAAGGGCCAAATTCAGTTGAGGTTACCGTGCCATAATTTTTAAAGGAATATTTTTTGTTGATAATTACATTCACAAATAAAATTCTATATCCTTCAAATCTTTCCCTATTTTCTCTTTGATATGCTGGTGAAATACTTATTTCATCACCCCTAAAAAAATCAATATGTTGGGAATCCCCTCCAATTCTAGCTGTTCTACCGTATTCAGGTAAATAATCATAGACAATCATATTCTCATCATATTTTAGAATTTTACATGAAAATATTAGAAGAAGAATCATTAAATAGGAAGCTGTTCTCTTCATTAATTATTAATACTTAGATCCATCATGCTTTCCTTTTTCCCAACCATGTTTTCCAAGATATTGACCGGCACTCTCTATAGCACCATTTTCTATGGAAGTGCCCATTGAATCGTTCCAACGGTTTAGGTAACCAAATAGGGATATGACGCCTAGCATCTCTACAATTTCACCTTCGTTCCAATAAGTATACAAACGTTCTTTTATTTTGGCATCTACTGCATTTGGTACTTGTGAGGCTTGTAAGGAAAAATCCAATGCTACACGTTCCGCATCCGAAAAAGCTGGGTGCGTTCTATACTCCCAAATATTGTCCAGTTGCTCTTGTTCAGCTCCATAACGTTCGGCAGCTCTAATAGCGTGTGCCTGGCAGTAACGGCATCCTGTGGCATTACTACTTACCCAGGCAATCATCCTTTTTAAGGCAGAAGTAACTTTACCTTCGTTGGCCATAACCGCTTTGTTTAGGTTAATAAAGGCCTTTGAGATAGCGGGCCTATGTTGCATGGTCAAAACCGAATTAGGACAGAAACCTAAGGTTTCATTAAAGAATTCTGCCAGTTGTTTTGTTTCGGTATCATGAGAAGGATCAAGCGGTTTTACTAATGCCATAGAGATATGTTTTAACGTTGTAATTGTAGTACTTTTGTACCTCTACAAGAAACGAAAAATTATGAGTACAACAAATCATATCAGCACCAAATGGTTGGGCAACATGACATTTGAAAGCAATAACACTTCTGGCAAATCTTTTAAGATAGACATTGCAAAAGAAGATGGCGGAGATGGTAATGGTTTTAGACCTAAATCCTTACTATTATCCGGACTGGCAGGTTGCTCTGGATTGGATGTTGCTGCATTGATAAAAAAGATGAAACTGGATGTAGCGGATTTTCATATTGAAACTATTGCCAATTTAACAGATGAGCATCCTAAATTTTATGACAAGGTAAACGTGGAATATCATTTTTATGGAGCCCAACTAAACGAGAAGAAGTTACAAAGGGCCGTGGATTTGTCAGTTGAAAAGTATTGTGGGGTTATGGAAATGTTTAGACAATTTGCAACCTTGGATATCAAAACGTTTTTTCATCATAAATAAGCCCTGATTTAACTATGCGTTGGACCATTAAACCAAAACCGGAACAAAAGGATATTGATACTTTGGCCCAGTCCCTTGGTGTTGATGATTTGGTTGCCCAGCTTTTATTGCAACGTGGCATACGTACTTTTGAAGAGGCAAAACAGTTTTTTAGACCACAATTATCAGATTTACATGATCCATTTCTAATGAAGGATATGGACGTTGCAGTGTCAAGGATTGAAAAGGCTATTAAAAATCAAGAGAATATATTGGTTTATGGAGATTACGATGTAGATGGTACTACTGCAGTTGCATTACTATCATCGTATCTTTTAAGTTATTATCCAAATGTAGCTACTTATATTCCAGACAGGTACGGGGAAGGTTACGGGGTTTCTTATCAAGGAATAGATTTTGCCGAGGACAATGGTTTTTCTCTAATTATTGCTTTGGACTGTGGGGTAAAGGCAATAGATAAAGTGGCTTACGCTAAAGAAAAAGACATTGATTTTATTATCTGTGACCACCATAGACCTGGAAAGGAACTACCTAATGCAATTGCCGTCTTAGATCCAAAACGTGAAGATTGTAAATATCCGTTTGACGAGTTGTGTGGTTGTGGTGTAGGCTTTAAGTTAATACAGGCTTTAGGTTCCCATCGCGGGGAGACTATAGACGATTTGATCTATTACCTTGATTTGGTGGCTACCGCCATTGGCGCGGACATTGTACCAATAACCGGGGAGAATCGAATACTGGCTTTTTATGGCCTACAGGTTATCAATCAACAACCCAGAATTGGTTTTAAGGCTATTATTGACCAAGTTAAAAAAGAGGAACTCACCATTACCGATGTAGTATTCATTATTGCACCAAGGATTAATGCTGCGGGAAGAATGAAACACGGTCAGCATGCCGTGGATTTACTTACGGAAACCAATATAGAGCAGGCAGCGGTTTTTGCTTCTGAGATTGAAACGTTTAACACCAACCGGCGTAGTTTGGACCAAGAAATTACCCAAGAGGCGTTGGTGCAGATCGAAGGAAATAAAGAACAAGAACGTTTTACATCTGTAGTATACAAAGAATCTTGGCACAAAGGGGTCATTGGAATTGTGGCATCAAGACTAACGGAAACATACTATAGACCTACCTTGGTCTTTACCAAAAGCGGGGATAAACTAGCGGCATCGGCAAGATCTGTAAAAGGCTTTGATGTGTATAATGCCTTGGAGGGCTGTTCAGAATGTATTGAACAATTTGGTGGACATAAATATGCTGCGGGATTAACGTTGTTAGAAACCCAATATGAAAATTTTAAGTCACAATTTGAAAAAGTAGTAAAGGCAACTATAGATCCGCAGTTATTAACTCCAGAAATTACTGTAGATGCCGTCATAGAATTAAAAGAAATTACACCAAAGTTATGGCGGATTATCCGGCAGTTTGCACCATTTGGCCCTGGAAATATGACTCCCGTTTTTATGGCGGAAGGACTTTCAGATACTGGATATGCCAAAGGTGTGGGCCAAGAAGCTGCTCATTTAAAGGTTCAGGTGACACAAAATAATAGTCATAAAATAAGTGGTATTGGTTTTAATCTTGGAGATAAATTACTATTGGTTACTAGCAGAAAACCGTTTGATGCTGTTTTTACTATTGATGAAAATGAATGGCAAGGGAACGTAAGTCTACAATTAAAATTAAAGGATATTAAATGAGAATTGAGCACTTAGCCATATGGGTAAAAGATTTGGAGGTGATGCGAACTTTTTATCTAAAGTATTTTAATGCCACTTCAAACGAAAAATATCATAATACCAAGAAACGTTTTTCATCCTATTTTTTAAGTTTTACAGATGGTCCAAGGCTAGAGCTTATGGAAAAGCCAACTATAAAAAATGTGGATTTTAACGAAGAATATTTTGGACTAGCACATTTTGCGATTTCTGTAGGGTCCAAAGAAAAAGTAAAAAGCCTTACAGATGCGTTAAGGGACGATGGATTCACAATTGTGGGAGAGCCAAGAACAACAGGTGATGGTTATTATGAGAGCTTAATTTTAGACCCAGAAGGTAATAGAATTGAAATTACAATATAGTTTATGAGCAAACCAATGGACCCTTATGCCGCTCTTAGGTTTAAGGAATTCAATATTTTTTTAATGGCACGTTTTGCCATGGTTTTTGCATGGTCTATGCAGTTTATTGTTATTGAGTGGCAGGTATATTCAATGACGAAAGACCCTTGGTCCCTGGGAGTTATTGGACTGCTAGAGTTTGTGCCTGCGGTTAGCATGGCGCTATTTGCAGGGCATATTGTAGATCAAAAAGAGAAGCGAAACCTGTTGGTTAAATGTATTTTAGGTTTTTCTGTTGTTAGTTTGGGCTTGTTTATTTTGAGTTTACCTTCACTGGAAGCAAAATTGGAAACCAAAAGTATTTTATATGGCATTTACGCTCTGGTGTTTTTAGGTGGATTCGTCCGTGCGTTTTTAGGGCCAACTATTTTTTCTTTAATTGCCTTAATAGTTCCTAAAAAGGTATATCCCAATGCGGCAACTTGGAGCAGTACTACCTGGCAAATGGCAGCTGTTTTAGGTCCTGCACTTGCTGGTTTTTCTATTAGTTGGATAGGGGTTCACTGGTCTATGTGTCTTATTTTTGGTTTTTCTATTATAGCTTTACTATGTATCTCAAGAATTTCCCGTAAACCTATTTTAAACCCTAAAATTGGAGAACCTGTAGTTAAAAGTTTAAAAGAAGGATTAAAGTTTGTTTTTGACACCAAGGCTATATCTGGTGCTTTAACTTTAGATATGATAGCGGTTTTGTTTGGAGGTGCGGTGGCCTTGCTTCCTATTTTTGCACAAGACATTTTAAAAGTAGGTGCCCAGGGCTTTGGAGTTTTAAGAGCTGCTCCTGCTATTGGTGCCGCTCTAATGATGGTAGGGTCTACTCGTTTTCCTATTCATAAAAATGCTGGAAAAAAGTTACTTTGGTCAATTGCTGGGTTTGGGGTTAGCATAATAGTCTTTGGATTGTCAACATCATTTTGGCTGTCTGTTTTTGCTTTGTTTACCCTAGGTGCTTTAGATGGTATATCAATGGTAATAAGACAAACCATTTTACAATTAAAAACACCTGATAATATGAGAGGTAGGGTAGCTTCCGTTAACTCTATTTTTGTTGGCTCATCCAACGAATTAGGTGCTTTTGAAAGTGGTGTTACGGCAAAATTAATGGGAACCGTTACTGCCGTAGTCTTTGGAGGTGCAATGACTCTTTTAACTGTGGGAATTACGGCTCTGGCCTCTCCAACGTTTAGAAAGCTAGATTTATCAAAAGATATTGCCGAGCATGAAGCTTCGGAGTAGTCACATATTTTTTTATAAATTAAAAAAGTCCTTCAGTTTTGAAGGACTTTTCATTAAGTAGGGGTTTTTAAGATAAGGGCATTGAGAATATGTTTAAAATATAGTTTTCAAGTATTAGAACAGGATAAATGTAAACCAATACCTATGTATGAATAAAAGATTGTTGTGAATCGATTAAAATATGTTGTAAGAAAAAGACTACAAGTTGTATGATTGATTTGGAGTAATATTTTAAATGTATTTATACCTCTTCTAGTTTTTTAAGTTCTAGGTAGTCACCATCAAAAACTGCATACGTATAATAGTTTATCCAATCCCCAAGATTGGTATATTTTGAGTTAGGAGTTAAATCTATTTCTAATGGCAAATGCCTATGCCCAAAAATAAAATGATCGTAATGTTGCGTCTCTAATTTGCGTTTGGCGTATTGTACCAACCATTCTTTATCCTCACCCAAAAATTTGGCATCCTCATCCCCGGAGATAAGTTTGTTTTTAACCGAAAAATATTGTGCTAGTTTCACCCCTAAATCAGGATGTAACCATCTAAAAAACCACTTGGCAATTGGGTTGGTAAAAAGTTTCTTCATTCTTTTATACCCCTTATCATGTGGGCCCAGACCATCTCCATGGCCTACGAAAAAGGATACATTGTTGATTAGATACTGCTGAGGTTTATGATAAACGGGAATATGTAATTCTTCTTCAAAATAACCGTTCATCCATAAGTCATGATTACCAACAAAGTAGTAGATGGGAATTCCTGCGTCTGAGATTTCGGCCAATTTACCAAAGGTTCTTGTAAATCCTTTGGGAACAACTGTTTTGTATTCAAACCAAAAGTCGAAAAGATCACCTAGGAGGAAAATAGCTCCTGCATCTTTTTTTATTTCATCTAACCAAGAAACAAATTTTTGTTCTCGAACCTTGCTTAGTTCCATGGTTGGTGCACCCAAATGATTGTCACTGGCGAAATATACCCTTTTACCTTCTTGGAGTTGTATGCTTGTCATTTCGTCTACAAATATAGCGGAATTGAATGTGCGATCGGTAATAGCGTCAACAATCATTTGATAAGAGCAAGACTATTCCTTAAATGAAAACTATATTGAGAATGTCAAACGGTAGACATTAAGTTACCGAAATTAAAATTAGATATATGAATAGTGATATTAAGACAATTGAAAACAAAATAAAACAACTTATTGATAAAAATGAGGACAGCATAAAGGGTTTTGAGAAAGCCGCTGAAAATACCAAAGAAAAAGACATCAAGTCTTATTTTGAAAAAAGAGCTGAACAACGCAAGCTTTTCGTGAAAACTTTACATAATGCAACCCCAGCGTTACAAACCGGGGATAAAGAAATTGAGGGTACTATGAAGGGGTCTTTACACAGATCTTGGATGGACATGAAAACCTTCTTTTCTGGAGATAATGATGAGGCAATGTTAGAAGAAGCTATTAGAGGTGATAAATCTGCAATTGAGGAATACAGTGAAATTATGACCGATACCTTGGTACCTCATAGATTACGTGAGATTATTAAAGAACAACGTGATGAAATCAAGAATGATATTGAAACTTCCAAAATCTTAGAGGAATTTGCATAAGAATTACCTAAGATTGGTAAGTAACCAATAATAAGCACAAAGCCGGAATCGAAAGATTCCGGCTTTATTTATAAATGAATAAGATTATTGTCGACTGTCTTTTGTGTTAGGTATTATCCGATGCAAACCACTCTGCAAATGAGGTGTCCGTTTCTTGTAATCGTAAAGAAAACAATTTTATGTACTCTGGCAGTCTAGCCCTTATTTTGGCGGCAAAATCAATGACCATATTTTCACTTGTAGGTTGGTAATCGGCTAAGATAACATTGTGTCCCCTATTCGTTAGTTCTTTGGCCAATTCTACATGAGGTGTATTTTTATTAAATACCGTAGCGTGATCAAACTTATCTACAATTTCTTCCTTTACTATTTTTTTTAAGTCCCCAAAATCTATCACCATACCCAATTTCACATGGGAGGTATCTGTTATTGGCCTACCAATAACCGTAACAGATAACTTATAGCTATGCCCATGTACATTTCTACATTTGCCATCGTAACCAAATAAGGCATGGCCGGTCTCAAAGTTAAACTGTTTTGTAATTCTAATTTTACTCATAATAGCTTCCTTAACGACAAAGGTATTCAATTTGTAAAACCTATTGGTTTACGAACTACATTTGTCGGCCTTTTTTAACTAACTAAAATGGAATTATTTGAGCAGCTGGAGTTTAAAGAGAACCCTCTTTATGAAAAAGTCATAGATGAACTTTTGGAGAAGGGTTATAGTGTTGTTGATGATTTTTTCTCAATAGAGGTGGTTAATGGGCTTAGGACAGATTTATTGGAAAAGTATGATGAGGACCATTTTAAAAAAGCTGCCATTGGTAGTTTTATAAATGAGGTTATAAAAACAGAGATACGTGGAGATTTTATTCTTTGGATGGATGAAACTATAGCAAATGCTCAACAGAAATTATTTTTTGATCATATTAACGATTTAGCTACATATTTGAATAAAACATGTTTTTTAGGAATATTAAGAAAGGAGTTTCACTATGCTTTATACCCTGTAGGAAAATTTTATAAACGGCATTTGGACACATTTCAAAATGATGATAGGCGAAAACTAAGTGTTGTATGCTATTTAAACGAAGATGACTGGAAACCGCAAGATGGGGGAGAATTGGTACTTTACCTAAATGAAAAAGGTAATGAGATTGCCAAAACTATATATCCATTACCAGGTAGAACGATAATTTTTGAAAGTCAGGTTTTGGAACATGAAGTAAAACCGGCCAGTCGAGAGCGTTTGAGTATTACTGGATGGTTAAAAACTAGATAGTTTAATGGACTAGCGCTTAAACTTTCGTCTTGTACGCACCCTATTCACAAAATAGATGACCACAACGAACAAAGCCAGTATGGGAAACACCAAGTCGCCATTTAAAAACTGAAGAATATCCATGATAAAAAGTTTAATTAAGAACGATGAGAATATGAGCTTATTGTTTATTTCTTGAACTTTGCCAAAGCGTTTCTTGTAAACTCCGATAGGGCAAGTTTCCCGGACAAAGCCGCTCTTTCTATTAATAAGGTGTCCCAATCATCAGTGCCTTTCCAAAGTACTTTTTTCCAATCTTCAAGTCCTTCGGGATTATAGCTAGATAATTTCTCTGCGAATAAATCCAGTTCGTGATCTAGAACTTTTAGATTATCAAAGACTTTG
This sequence comes from Maribacter sp., assembly GCA_965662155.1. GTDB lineage: Bacteria > Bacteroidota > Bacteroidia > Flavobacteriales > Flavobacteriaceae > Maribacter. The sequence goes on from CBFIGW010000005.1 coordinate 8,081, forward strand.
GAGAAAAGTCCTTTTTCTTTTGCCCAATATGCATTTTTCCATTCTGTCGGAAAAAGGGATAATTCTGATAATGCGGCTACCCCTATTTTACGTTCTACCGCAGGGGCTATAACTAGAGGGGCAATTCCTATGGCCAGTTCAGATAATTTTATGGAAGCATTTTCCGATGCAAACACATAGTCGCAGGCTGATGCAAGCCCTACACCACCGCCAACCGTTTTACCTTGAACCCGGCCTATAATTACTTTTTTACAGGTACGCATGGCATTGATAACATTGGCAAATCCGCTAAAAAATAGTTTACCTTCCTCCATGTTTGATACTGCCATAAGTTCATCAAAAGAGGCACCCGCGCAAAAGGCCTTTTCACCTTCAGATTTTAAGATAATAACCGTGACGCTATTATTATTGGAAAGTTTCTGGAACTCTTTGGCCAGTCTATCCAAAAGCTCCGCAACAAAAGAATTACTCGCCGGATGACCAAATTCAATTGTGGCAATTTTACCGTTTATACTGGTATATAGACTTCCATTTTCCCTAGAGGTTCCCATAATGTACTGTTTTGTTCAAAATTAGTTGTTTTGTAAGAGAGGTCGAAATTTTCGCCTAAACTTCCAAACAAGAGCACCACCTCTAATAAGCATCCAAACGGTAAATGCGATCCAAATACCTGTTAATCCCCATCCGAAATATTTACCAAGAAACAATACCGGTAGAAATCCTAAAAATGTAGCAGTAATCAAAGTGTTTCTTAAATATTTCATTTCACCAAGGCCTTTAAAAAGTCCGTCCAATACAAAAGCAATGGTATTGATGGGTAGCCCAATTATCAAAATAAAAAAAACACCGTAAAAAGCCTGTAAAACCATTACCTCCTGTGAAAACAATCTGCCAATAGGGTAATAAAAAATTAACCCGAGGGTAATAAGTGCAAAACTTATCCATATTCCGTAGGTCACTATCTTTTTAGTCAAGAGCCACAATCCGTCATAATCTTTTGCCCCAAGAAGTCTACCGCCCATAATATTACCAGCGGCGCCGTATCCATCAATAAAAAATGCTGAGAATAACCATAAGTTTATGGCGATGGTGTGGGCGCCAATATATTTGTCCCCTAGTGCCGTTGCTTCACGAACGGCAAATATTAAGGCGGTGTTCAATGCTATGGCCCTAACAAAAAGGTTAAGACTCATAATAACCAGTCTTCCTAGTTCCGGATGTATGGGAAACTTTAGCTTTAGACTTATATCGGTTTTAATTAACAATAAAACAAAAGCCATAATGGCCATAACACCCTGGGCAATTAGGCTGGCATACGCCGCGCCTTCCAAATAAAGAGGATTTATTACACCATCAATGCCATACACCAAAATAAAATCTAGAATAATATTTAAGAGGGCGCCGGTTATGGCTATGACCATTGGCCAATACGTATTCTGTAACCCCCTAAAAATACCCATAACGGCAAAGGCAAATAAGGTTAATGGAAAACCCCATACACGAATAGAATAATAACTGACACAATAGTTTAAGATTTTGCCCGAAGCGTTTAACAATTGAAAAATTTCTTCAACTATAAATATGGTAGATAAGAGAATTAGGATACTTAATGCAATATTTAAATAAATGGCTTGTGCGGGCAAGGCTTTTACATCGTCTAATTTACCAGCACCTAAATATTGCGAAATAATAGCGGAGATGGCACTTCTGGTCTGTCCTAAAATCCAAATAAGCATAGACAAAAAAGAACCAACAATACCTGCTGCGGCCAAAGACTCTAGTCCATCTACCGGAATATTACCAACAATGGCCGTATCTGTAATTGACAAAATAGGCTCCGCTATACCAGCAATGGTGGCCGGTATAGCTAGTGAATTTATTTTTTTAAAATTGATGGTTATGCCCAAAGTGTCAAAGTTTATAAAACAAGTTCATAACAGTAAAAGGGGTGCTTACTTTGCTTTGGAAAATAAATATTTTCCAATTTTTCATACCCTCTTGCTTCATAAAATTTTTGATTGCGTTTATTCTGGCTAAAAGTATCTAATCGTACAGAAGTAAAGTTATGTTCAATAGCATAATTTTCAGCAAAATCCATTAAACGCTTTGCATGTCCTTGTCCTTGAAAATCGGGGTGTACACCAAGACGGTGAATATAAAGGTTGTTTTTGTTTGCAGTCAGCCATTTTACGGGTTGATATTCATCGTCCATCAAATTAGAGAGCACAATACAACCAACAAGGTGGGAATTCACTTTTAAGGTATACAACTCTTCCCGTTCAATATCTTTTTGAAACTGATGTTTTGAGGGATATTGGGTAGTCCATTGGTAAATACCGTCTGATTCCATTTTAATACGGCAGGCATCTGTCATTGCCAAAATATCGGTAATTTCAGATATCTTTGCATGTTGAATCATAAAAGGATTTATTTTAATTGTAAATTTAGAGTAATAATCTACAAATTAAGCTTATGAATAATATTCTTGTTCCTATCGGCACTTCTACCGATGCCTATAAAACACTGCAGTATGCCGTTGACTTTGCTTCAGATTTTGGAGCGCAAATTTATGTCTTGGAGGTTTTTAACGTTACTTCTAAAACGGGAAGTTTGGCCAATGTTTCTGAAAAATTGGCAGATAGTGGAAAAGAGCGCATAAAGGGGATAATTAATGAGATAGACTCAAAACAGGTTGATATTAAAGTGGTTACGTATAATGGTGAATTGGCAGATGGTATAAACAACCTAAACTCGGAATTAGGGATAGATTTAATTATTCTGGCCCCACGTAGCCATGACATACAGGAAGAATTGTATTTGGGAAATACTTCGGGAAGAATTATTAAGCAGACCAATATTCCTGCACTTGTAATTCCAAAGGGCACAAGTTATAAAGCGTTTGAAAATGTTTTGGTAGCATTTAAGTCGGGAATTTTAAAGAGAAAGCGAATTTTGAATCCTTTGATGAATATTACCGACAAGCATAAATCCAATATAAATTTATTGTTGGTTAAAACCCCGGGATATTCAGATGAAGATTTACAGGTGAATTCTGCATTAATGGATATAAGTTCCCAACTTACTATTTCTGAAAATGCTACTACCTATTTGGGCGTTTTAGAACATTTCCAATCTAAACACCCAGACTTACTTTGCGTTTTTAGGCGTAAACGAGGATTCTTTAAAAAATTATGGGAAAAGAGTACCATATTAAAATCAGAATTTTCGGTGCCAATTCCGGTTTTGGTATTAGGGGTAAAGAAAGATTAAGTTGTATTTTGATAGCAGCATAAAAAGTATTTCCTTTGATGCTCTTAAAAATTGGGGGATTAGCTCAGTTGGCTAGAGCGCTTGCCTGGCAGGCAAGAGGTCACCGGTTCGAATCCGGTATTCTCCACATAAGCAGGAAAGCCACATCGTTTGATGTGGCTTTTGTTTTGTAGTTGTGCAGTTAAGCGGAAAAACAGAGTTATTCCAGTATTCTCCACCATATAAGAGGGGGCTTCCAAGAAATAGGAAACTTTTTTGTTGGTAATATATAGAATTGCTTAGTCCACGCAATAGGACAATTTACATTTACATTAATAAATGTATTCTAGCCCTAAAGTGCGGAGATTATTAAATATTTAGCATGAATTGCTACTCCAACGTAGCCAATATTTAATTTAATGCCTAAATTTAATAGCATTGTTTATGCAAAACCTACCGAAGAAAATTTTATAAAGGATAAGGAAATTATGCTTAATCATCATGAGAATATTCGTCAAGCCATCATTCAAAATAACGAATTGGAATCAGCTGGTGCAATGAGGTCCCGTATTCTGGAAACGCAATCTAATTACTTAAAATTAATACATAACAAATGAGCTTTGTAACCTTTGGTGAAATAATGTTACGGTTAACTCCTGCCGAACCTTTGAGCAAAATAAGGACATCCCGTCAATTCCTGACACATTACGCGGGCTCTGAATCTAACGTGGCAAGTTCACTGGCCGTACTTGGCAATGAGGTGGTGTTTGCGACAAAGCTTCCTGAGAATCAACTGGGAGATGGTGCTATATCTTCCCTTCGATCCTTCGGTATTCAAACCAAACATATCATCCAAGGAGGTAAAAGAATAGGCACTTATTTTATAGAACAGGGAATTTCTATTCGTCCTTCAAGTGTAATTTATGATCGAGCGAATTCTGCTATAAGTGAAATTGGAGCGAATGAATTTGATTGGGAAACCATACTGTCCAAACAAAAATGGATATTCCTCTCCGGTATTACACCTGTGCTTTCCAAACAATGTGCTTTGGAAACCATAAAAGTGGCGAAGATAGCTCAAGATAAAGGGGTAAAAGTCGCTTTTGATATGAACTATAGAAGAACATTATGGAAAAATGCTTCTGATGCCCGTAAAATATTTGATAAAATTTTGGAACATACAGATTTACTCTTTGGCAATGAAGGTGTTCTAAAAGATGTATATGATGTATGTCCATCTGGAAACACGAATCATGAGAGAACCCTGAGTGCCATGCAAATCGCAGCCAAAAATTTTGGGATAGACCAATTGGCTTTCACTATAAGGGACCAAATATCCGCCAGTAATAATGAACTTTGCGGAATATACTTATCCAAACAACCAATTTTTAGCACCGAACCCATAAATGTTGCGGTTACAGACAGGTTTGGAACTGGTGATGCGTTTGCCGCAGCCTTTTTACATAGCTTAAATTTAGGTTGGAAACCTCAAAAAACCATTGATTTTGCAACGGCAGCTTTTGCCTTAAAACACACTATCAACGGGGACCAGCATACGAGTAGCGAATCTGAAATTCTGGCCATTATGGACGGGAATATTAAAGGACATGTAATTCGATGAACAAGGAAGAAATAATATACCAAATCAGGAAGGAAAAAATAGTAGCCATTGTTCGCTTAAAAGAGCAAACAGCCGTGGCTCCTATGTTTAAAGAGCTTATTGAAAGCGGTATAAATATTTTGGAAATCACCTCTAATACTCCAGGTTTTCATAAAGAAATTTCAAATGCAAACATCCTTTACCCGAATTGCATTGTTGGGGCCGGGACGGTAACTAACTTATCAATAGCTGAGGTAGCCATTGAGGCAGGCGCCCAATTTCTGGTCACCCCTAATGTAAATATTGATGTTATCCAAATTGCCCATAAAAACAATATTCCTGTTTTAATGGGCGCAATGACTCCAACTGAAATCTCTTTTGCAGTAGCGCATGGAGCCGACCTGATCAAGCTTTTTCCTGCAGGCAACCTGGGGGTAGATTATTTTAAGTCCATCAATTCTGTATGGAATGAAGTAGATTTTATTGCCGTAGGTGGAATTGACCTATCGAATATACAGGAATGGTTATCCGCAGGTGTTGTTGGTGTGGGTTTAGGTAGTGCTTTAACCAAGCCCGCAAAAGATAAAAGCACCGATATAAAAAAAATTGTTTCCGAGTATATTAAACTAACCAAAGCATACTGATGGATCAACTACAAATTATTGAAATAGAATTGTTCAAAGTGCCCCCGAGATGGTTATTCTTAAAAATAACCACCAAATGCGGAATTATTGGATGGGGCGAACCTGTTATAGAAGGTAAGGCGGATACAGTCGCGGCTTGTATTAAAGAGCTTGAGAAATATCTTATAGGACGTAATGCAAATGATATAGAAGATATTTGGCAAATTTTATACAGGGGCGGTTTTTATAGGGGCGGACCTATTTTAATGAGTGCCATCTCCGGAATTGACCAGGCGTTGTGGGACATCAAAGGAAAGTTTTTGAATGTGCCTGTTTTTGAATTATTGGGAGGTTCCGTTCGCGATAAAATGAAAATGTATTGCTGGATAGGTGGTGATAATCCAGAGGTACTTTTACACCAAGCCCAAGAAAAGGTAGATCAGGGTTACCAAGCGGTAAAAATGAACGCTACTGGAGGTATGGAATGGGTTGCCTCGATAAAGGATATAAAAAAAGTATCACAAAACATTAAGCTATTGCGTGAAGAATTTGGATATGACTTGGATATTGGTTTGGATTTTCATGGACGTATCCATAAGCCGATGGTTAAAAAACTAATGGACGAACTTGCCCCGTACGAGCCTATGTTTGTAGAGGAACCAGTACTATCGGAGAATAATGATGCCCTAAAACATATTTATCACTACACTAATATACCTATAGCCACGGGAGAACGAATGTTTTCCAGATGGGATTTCAAGGATATTTTAAACGAAGGTATGGTGGATATTATTCAACCAGATCTGAGCCATGCAGGAGGTATTTCCGAAGTACGAAGAATAGCGGCCATGGCAGAGGCTTATGACATTGCCATTGCGCCACATTGTCCTTTGGGCCCTATTTCATTGGCATCCGCATTACATATGGATTTTGCCTGCTCCAATGCGGTTATCCAAGAAAGTAGCTTGGGGATACATTACAATGAGGGGTTCGACTTGTTGGATTATATGAAAAATCCAGAAGTTTTCGATTTAAAGGATGGTTATATTAAACTTTTAAGTAAACCCGGACTTGGTATAGAAATAGATGAGCTAAAATTAAAAGAAGCCCAAAAGATTGGCCATAATTGGTCGAATCCTATCTGGAGAAACAAGGATGGAAGTTTTACGGAATGGTAATTCTGTCTGAAATAATATAGAAAAGAAAAGTATGATCTATTTGGCAGCATTGTTATTGGCTTTGATATTTCTGGTCGTATCTATTGTTAAAATTAAAGTACACCCATTTTTTGGACTGTTATTATCTGCAATTATATATGCCCTTATTGCAGGTATGAAACCTGAATTGATTATTGAATCAATTAACGATGGTTTTGGTGGTATTCTGGGCAAAATTGGACTAATTATATTATTTGGGGTAACTATTGGGACTATACTTGAAAAATCAGGGGGAGCTTTTGTTATAGCTACTAAAATTTTGAATGTAATAGGGGAAAAGTCAATTTTATTGGCCATGATGATAACAGGTTATTTTTTGTCCATTCCTATTTTTGCTGACAGTGCGCTTTTAATGATGAATCCGTTGAATAAGGTAATGTCTAAAAAAGCAGGTATTTCCTATGCAGGAACCACAGCCGCACTTGCAATTGGACTAACGGCCTCACATGTTATGGTTCCACCAACACCTGGTCCTATTGCGGCAGCTGGTATTTTGGGTGCTAATCTTGGAGATGTTATTTTGTGGGGACTATTGATCAGTAGTATTTCGTTAATTCCCTGTTATTTTTATGCTAAAAGAGTAGCATCAAAAATTAGTATCCCAATAGTTATAGAACCTATTGCCAATCCTGAAAAACAACCTGTTTTATGGAAATCACTTTTGGCAATTTTGATACCCTTAGTCCTAATTTTATTAAAATCTGTTTTGGATTATCCAGAGCTTGACATTCAACCTTCCCTATTTAAAAGTATTGTTTCATTTTTGGGTACCCCTGTAATTTCATTGCTTATAGGAGTTTTTCTTTCCTTATTACTTCCTGAAAAATTGGACGACAAAATATTCTCGAGTACAGGATGGATTGGAGAATCCCTAAAAATTGCAGCTCCCATTATTCTGATTACAGGTGCTGGTGGCATATTTGGTAAAATGCTCCAAAATTCAGGTCTTGCCGAATTAATTACTGTGACCTTTTCAGGTTTGGAGATTGGTCTTTTTTTTCCTTTTCTGTTGGCCGCTTCCTTAAAAACAACACAAGGGTCTTCAACAGTAGCCTTGGTTACTACAGCATCTATAGTGGCACCACTGGTAGGCGCTTTAGGCTTAAACGAGCCCTTCCTCTTGGCAATGACGGTATTGGCAATTGGCGCAGGTTCATCGGTTGCCTCCCATGTTAACGACAGCTTTTTTTGGGTACTTACGCAGTTGACAGGTATGAATATTAAACAAGGATACAAAGTACAAACGGCGGGCACATTTATTTTTGGCACAAGTGCAATGCTCTTCATCTATTTACTAACCAAATTAATTCATTGAGTTATGGGAAAAGGATTTACTTTTTTATTGTTTAGCTTACTTCTTCTTAATTCTTGTAAAGAAAGCCCAAAGGAAAAAACGGAATCCCCAACGGCTGAAGAGGTAAATACTGAAACTATCTACAACAAGCGGCACAGTATCGAAAAGAACTTTTACGTTGAAATATTGGATAATGAAGGGTTAGCTGTAATAAAAGAAAACGCGCCAATAAAGATTGTAGCCGATGGATTCCAATGGACGGAAGGTCCCATTTGGATAGAAAACGGAAAGTTTCTATTGTTTTCCGATGTAATGGCCAATACGATTTATAAACTGGATTCCAATCATAATTTAAGCACGTTTTTAAAACCATCTGGTTATACGGGTGATGGAACGTATTCGCCTGAGCCGGGTTCCAATGGTTTGATCTTGGATGAAGATGAAAAACTTATTCTTATGCAGCATGGGGACAGAAGAGTAGCCAAATTAAATACTACGTTAAAAAAACCCAATCCTGAGTTTACCACACTTGTAGATAATTATAAAGGACTAAAACTCAATAGTCCAAATGATGGCTTTCTGGATCCAGAAGGCAATCTTTATTTTACGGATCCTCCCTATGGATTACCCCAACAAATGAATGACCCTACAAAAGAATTGGACTTTCAAGGCGTTTATTGTCTTTTAAAAACAGGGGAGTTAAAATTATTGGACAAATTATCCAGGCCTAATGGCATTACCCAATCCCCCGATGGAAAAGTGCTTTATGTGGCCGTTTCAGACCCTCAACATGCGGTATGGTATCAATATAATATTAAATCTCCTGGAGTTTTAGGAAATAAAAAATTGTTTTATGACGCAACTGAATATATTAATTCGAAACCTCCATATGGTTTACCGGATGGAATGAAAACAAATTCTGAAGGATATCTTTTTGCATCAGGTCCGGATGGTATTTGGATTTTTAGCCCTACAGCTAAATTGATAGCAAGAATACATACAGGGCAAGCAACATCCAACTGTGCTTTTAATACTAATGAATCCAAATTATTCATTACTGCTGATGATTATTTGTTAGCTGTTGATATGGAATAGAAAATCGAGATTACAACGAGATATTCCCCGCATTTAAAATAGCAAAAGAAATATGATATTGTGACTTTTATTATTTCACCAATTTCTTACTCAAATCTTCCAATGAAACCCCTTTGGTTTCTGGCATCATAAAATGTACCCAGATAAGCTGTAAAACCATCATGATGGCAAAGAAGGCGAAAACGGTTCCTGCACCGATACTTGAAAATAAAAACGGCACGGCCGCAGGTATTGCCGCTGCTAAAATCCAATGTACCGAACAACCAAAAGCTTGTCCGCTGCCACGTAAGTGATTTGGAAAAATCTCTGAGATAAATACCCATATAACAGAACCTTGTCCAATAGCGTGTGCCGCTATGAAAATAAATAGGAAAATGGGCACGGCCATACCTTCCCAGCCCAAGAAGAATGCACAAGCAACCAAAGAAAGAGATACAATGTAACCAACAGAACCAATATACATCAATTGTTTTCTTCCTAAACGGTCTATAAGGTTGATACCTAATAATGTGAATAGCATATTAGTAACACCAATCCCTACACTACTTAACAAGGCCGTACTTTCACCCAAACCTGCTTCTTCAAAAATCCTAGGAGCATAATATAAAAAAGCATTGATTCCTGAAACTTGATTGAAAAAAGCAATGAGAAAAGCGAGTATTAATGGAAACCTATATTTCTTCATGAAAATGGATTCGCCACTAACTGTATTTTTACTATCATCCTGAATGGTGGCTATAGCTTGGTCAACATCTTGTTCAGGGTCTATTAATCTTAATATTCCTTTTGCTTCCTCTATTCTGTTTTGGGTAATTAACCAACGTGGGCTCTTGGGTACAGTTAATACAAACAAGGTGTAAATAATGGCAGGTATGGCTTCTACACCTACCATCCAGCGCCAATCGTTCTCACCTATTCCACTTAATAGGTAGTTAGATAAAAAAGCAATGAGAATACCAAATACTAGACTAAACTGATAAAACCCAACAAGCTTACCTCTTTTATCGGCAGGAGAAATTTCTGAAATATAAGCCGGTGCAGCAATGGTAGAGACACCAACGCCAACGCCACCAATAAATCTGAAAATAGCAAAGCTAATGGGGTCATTGGAAAAGGCAGAACCTATTGCAGACACACTGTAAAAGATGCCAATCCAAATTAACGTGTTTTTTCTTCCAATTTTATCAGTAGGGATTCCGGCAAAAATAGCACCCAAAACAGTACCCCATAATGCACCTGAAATAACCACCCAACCATGAAAAGCATCGGAACTACCCCAAAGCAATTGTAGTTTTTTATCGGCACCGGAGATAACTACTGTGTCAAAGCCAAAAAGAAATCCTGCCAAGGCGGCAGTAATGGACCAAAGTATTATTTTATTCATGGGTTGGTTTTTTAGAGTTATTAAATATAATAAATCAAAACGGTTAAAACTTGCTCTATAACAGTTACTATAAGTTTTGATTTATGGTAACTTTGTTATAAACGATAAAGAAACTATGGAAGATTTAAAAAATAAAGTAGCCTATATTACGGGTGGAACAAAGGGGATTGGTTTAGGAGTAGCAAAGTCATTATTGGCAAATGGTATGAAAGTGGCCATAAGTGGACGTTCCCAGAAAAGTGTAGATGCGGCTATAGTTGAGTTAGGAGAAGAAAATGTTTTAGGTGTAATATCTGATGTTGCTATTTTAAAGGATGAGCTAAATGCCGTAGAAAGTATAATGGACAAATGGGGGCAATTAGATGTGGTTTTGGCAAATGCCGGAGTTGGAATATTTACTCCTGTAGATGAAATGACCGACATTGATTGGCATCAAATGATTAATACAAATCTAAATGGGGTATTCCACAGTTTGAAAGCATCTGTAAATGAACTTAAAAAATCAAAAGGATATTATATAACCCTAGCAAGTTTAGCGGGAACAAACTTTTTTCCTGGAGGAGCAGGGTATAATGCCTCTAAATTTGGTGTGGTAGGTTTTACGCAAGCAGCTATGCTCGACTTAAGAAAATATGATATTAAGGTTTCTACTATTATGCCAGGTTCGGTAGCAACACATTTTAACAATAATGAACCAGATGATAGTGATGCTTGGAAAATACAACCACAGGATATAGGAGAATTGGTTTTGGATTTGTTAAGAATGCATCCAAGAACCTTACCAAGTAAAATTGAGGTGAGGCCTACAAGACCAGATAAGAAATAGATTAAACTTCTTTTTCTACAAATGGAATATTTTCGTCAAATATTTCGTTAATAAGACCGTATAGACATTCTTCAAAATATAGTAATACATCATTGTCAATAATATGATTTTTGGCACCACGGGAGGATGATTTTTTCGCAAAAAGAAGTACTCCTTCCTTAAGGTTTTTCATACTGATAATTCCTGCTATAAGATTGGATTCAGAGTAGTTTTTATGGTACATATAACAATAGCATAATAACTGAAAGGCCTTACTGAATTTATAGTCCAAAACAAGTTTGTCCCAATCTACAAGCTCTACATTGTTTTTTTCTACACGGCCGGTTTTGTAATCTATAATTCTTGTTTGTCCGTCCAATTGATCAATTCTGTCCAATTTACCTTTTAAGATAATTTTTGATTCAATTCCTGGAACATTTAATTGTACTGAAAGATTTTTTTCAAGAGCAAGGAGTTTAATTTCATGATTTGCTAATTCTTCAATTTCAAAGTCTATAAATTGTTCCACGTATTTGATAATTACATGATAGGAAATATAGTTTTTACCTGTTGCGATGTTTCCATCCAAATAGGTTTTTTTAAAATTTCGCTCAACAATTACGGGGATTTCTTCTTTGGCTTTTTTTAGTTTTTCAGTTTTTAAATAAGAATTAACAAATGGCGTATAGATTTCTTCCAAGGAATCGTGAACAATTGTGCCAAAGGTGTTCGCGGCAATATTCTCCTCTACGGAAGATAGGTCTTCTATTCGTAAAATATTTTGTTTGTAAAAATCTATTGGATTTCTAATATAGTTGGATAATGAGCTTGGCGAAAATCCTTTTTCCGCTAATTCTAAAATAGAATGCAGTAGACTTTTTGATTTAACTATATTGGTATTTAACTTACCGCTATTATCTATTAAAGGGGTTGCAATTATTTCTGTGATATCACTTCGGTTTTCGTCTGTTAGTAGTTGCGTAATAAGCCTACTTTTTTCTCCACCTTCCAATGTATCCGGTTCCGTATTATAAAGTAAATACACATTTTTCGCTCTTTGTAAAAGCCTGTAAAAGTGATAGGTATAAACCGCATCTTTTTCTTTGTATGTAGGGAGTCCGTTGGCTATTTTTAGTTCGAATGGGATTAAGGAATTATTGGATTTACCCGAAGGAAGGATACCTTCATTTACAGATGTTATGATCACTGTTTCAAAATCTAACACCCTACTTTCCAGCATTCCCATTATTTGTAAACCGCTTATGGGATCGCCTTGAAAGTCTAGTGTTTCCATAGATAAAAGTTGTCTATAGAGGTTTTTAAATGCTTTAATACTTTTTATGTATTCATATTTAGAAATAAGCAGGGATATTTGATTAAAGAGGCTATTGTATTTAAATAGTTGTTCTAATCCTAGGTTATCATTGGTATCCGTTAATATGAATTTTAGTTTTTTTACAATGGTCTTACATTTAGTAAAAAGGGTTAAGGGAGAGCTGTCTGAATTGCCAAAAAGTACAAACAAAATACTGTTTTCATCTTCACTTTTGGGTCGGAGACTTTCATAACTTATGTAGGTCCAATTTCTTCTTTTAATTTCAGCAATGATTTGTGTAGCGGATTGTTCACTAAACTCTAATAGTTTTGTAGTGTAGGGGTTGGATAAAAAACTAATGATATCATTGTAAAACCAACCTTTGGTAGTTATAGAATCATATAGTTCAATAAATGAATTAAAAAATGAGGCCATGGATGTATGCGATAGTTGTAGACCCATGGTAATGTTTATAGGGCTAATATGCTGAGGAATGGAGTTGATTAGAGGATTAAGAAGGCTTTCATCGCCTAATACAACTGCAGTTTCCTGAATGGATTTTGTATCCATTTGGAGTTCATCAAGTAATTTGCCTACATATTTAACCTGAGCAGTATTTTTGGGTACGCCAATAACATTTATGTTTTTAGAGGTAAGATAGTTGCTGTTTAAACCTTTTAGACCTCTTTGGGCTAGCTTAGGCCATGATGCTTTATGTTCACGAATAAAATAACCGGCATCATGTAGGGTATCATTTAAAAAGTAAGAATCAATATCCCAGAATATTTCTGAAGAGGTTTTATCTAGGATGGTCTGTATAATTTCACTTTCTGCCTTATTAAGAGCATTAAAACCTAAAAATATATATTCATTGGGGTGTTTTTGTATATAAGAATTTATTTGTTCAGCGGCTCTCCTATAAACTAAACCTTGGTGACCTATACCTTCCTCTAATAATTGGGAATTAAAAGTGGTATATATCTCTTCTAAACTTTGCCAAAAGTTTAGATAATTTTTCATTAAATCGGTCTTTTCAGATTTTAATGACCAATGATTAATTTCCTGTATATAGGTTAGATTTGCAAACAGAGATTTTGTGTCGATTAGATAACGGTCAATTTCATTTATGTCCTGTAAAAGTGTATTCGCCCAACTAAGAAATATTTCAAAAGAATCTTTTTCTTTGGGGCCAGAGGTAAGGTAGGCTTTATATAGTTCAAAAACTTGTTGTGTATTATTGGCATAAGAAATACCCGCAATTTGTTCTATAAATTCTTCTATACTGTAGATTTTGGGTGATAAAATGGTTTCTCCCATTTGTGTTACAAGTATTTTTTTCAAAAAGGTACCTGCACGTTTACTTGGTAAGACAAAAATTAAGGATTTTAGGTCTTTTTTTTGATTCCGTAAATCCTTTATGACTTGCTCTATAAAGTTCTGCATTATGTAAAAGTAAAAAAGCTCCACATTATGTGGAGCTTTTTTTATTAAAACACTTATATGGGTTTTGTATTGCTTACTTATTTTACTAAGTTAATTTCTACCCTTCTATTTTGCTTTCTTCCAGCTCTTGTATTGTTTGTAGCAATTGGTTTGTCTTCACCATAACCTATTGCAGATAATCTAAACTCGTCAATACCCTTCTCTACTAAGAACTCTTTAACTGAAAGCGCTCTTTTTTCTGAAAGACCTTGGTTTAATTTAGCACTACCAACACTATCAGTGTGACCTTCTACTGTAAATTTTGCAGTTGGATATTCTTTTAAGATAGTGATGATGTCAACCATAACAGAAGTAGATTCTGCTTTGATTGAAGCTTTACCAGTATCAAACAAGATAGTTCTTGCATAATCGTTCAATTGCTTCTGTACTTCTTCAGTTACTTCTGGACAACCAGCGTTAGCAACAGTACCAGCAACTTCTGGACATTGATCATCTTTGTCTAATACGCTGTCACCATCAGAATCTGGCCAAGGACATCCTTTGTTTTCTGCTGGACCAGCTTCATTAGGACAAGAATCATCTTTATCAGCAACACCGTCACCGTCAGCATCTGGACAACCAGCTAAAGCAGCTAAACCAGCTTCGTTAGGACAAGCATCATCCTTATCGGCAACACCGTCACCGTCAGCATCTGGACAACCGTTCATTTCTTTAGAACCAGCTTCGTTAGGACAGCTATCTTTGCTATCTTCGATACCATCACCGTCAGCATCTGGACAACCATTGAAGGCCTCTAAACCAGCAACCTCTGGACAAGCATCATCTTTGTCATATATTCCATCTCCATCAGTATCAGTTCCTCCAAATTTAACTGAAATACCAGCTAAGTGTTGGAAATGCTTAACACCGTAATCCTCAAAAGCGTGCTTATAAGTAGATTGTAGTGTAAGACCTAAGTTTTCTGTAAACCAGAAGTTTATACCTAAACCTCCATTAACAGTACCAGCTCCGACTTCATCTACCCAAGTATAACCACCACCAATCTCAATAAAAGGATCGACAACAGTTTGTTTTTTAATCAAATCATATTTTATTGTACCATCTAAAGCATAGTGAGATAAATCATCAACGCTAACGTCTCCTAATTTGCTGATTTTGTTTAGAGAACCTCTTGCTCCTATAGAAAATCCGTCACCAATTGACTTAGATACTCCTACATAAGAAATAGAAGGCAATATGTTCCAGTGGTCGTTTACATTAAAGAATTCATTACCAAAAGAACTTACATCCCCTGTAGGATATACGTCGATAGCGTTAACCCCGAACTGCACTTGCCAAGGATTATTCTCGTCTTGCGCTTGTATGTTGTTCATTCCTACAAAAAGGATAGCAACAACCAATAATTTGCTAAGATGTTTCATGTTCAAATTTTTAAGTTTAAGTGTTTATTAGCTGCAAATGTAAGTTGTTAAATATTATTAACAAAATACATTTCCTTTTTTTTTTAACGCATTTGAAAGAACAAATAACGCATTTAAACGATTTTAAGTTCTTTGCCAACCTCGATAAATGCGTTGATAGCCAAATCTAAATGTTCTTTTGAATGCGCCGCTGAAAGTTGAACCCTAATTCTTGCTTTGCCTTTTGGCACTACCGGATAGAAGAATCCAATGACATAAATACCTTTTTTAAGAAGCATTTCTGACATTTGTTGCGAGACTTTAGCGTCATATAACATTACTGGAACAATGGCGGAATCTCCATCTATAATATCAAATCCTGCATCTTTAAGCCCTTTCTTAAAATAAGTTGTATTTTCTTCAAGCTTATCCCTTAAGCTGTTGTCGTTCTCTAACATCTCAAATACTTTAATAGATGCGCCAACTATGGCGGGTGCTAAAGAATTAGAGAATAGATATGGACGGGACCGCTGTCGCAGAATTTCAATAATTTCTTTTTTCCCAGTGGTATATCCCCCCATAGCACCACCTAAGGCTTTACCCAAAGTACCAGTAATAATATCAATTCTGCCCATTACATTTTTTGCCTCTAAAGTTCCTTTGCCATTTGGTCCAATAAATCCAGTGGCATGGCATTCATCAATCATAACCAACGCATCATAGGCATCAGCTAAATCGCATATTTTATCCAAAGGGGCTAAAAGTCCATCCATAGAAAACACACCATCGGTTACTATTAACTTAAACCTTGCTCCATCATCCGTGGCTTGTTTAAGTTGTTTTTTTAAATCTGCCATGTCATTGTTGGCATACCTATATCTTTTTGCCTTGCACAAACGAACACCATCTATTATGGAGGCATGGTTTAAGGAATCTGATATAATAGCATCCTCAGCTGAGAGTAAGGGTTCAAAAACTCCGCCGTTAGCATCAAAAGCTGCGGCATATAATATGGTGTCTTCAGTTTCATAAAAATTGGCGATTTTACTTTCTAGTTCTTTGTGGATATCCTGTGTGCCACAAATAAACCTTACCGATGACATTCCATAGCCATGAGAATCCATGGCGTCTTTTGCTGCCTGAATAACCTCTGGATGAGATGAAAGCCCAAGGTAATTATTGGCACAAAAATTAATCACTTCTTCACCAGTATCTATTTTAATAACGGCATCTTGTGGAGATGTAATAATTCGTTCTTTTTTAAAAAGCCCTTCTTCTTTAATTTGGTTGAGCTCTTTTTGTAAATGTTCTTTAATTTTTCCGTACATAATATTTTAAATAAATTCAGTAAAAATTGTGTTGTTTATATAAACTATAATTTTATTTTCAATTTCGTAGCCCATTTTTAAATAGCTATCGGCATAGGTATTTATTTGATGATGATATTTTTGATTCCTATCACCCGTTTTGTAATCAATAATACTTGCCTTGCCTTTGTTAATTACTACTCTGTCTGGGCGCAGTATATTACCATTTAACAATAAAACATCCCTTTCATTAAAAACGGTATTAGTATTGTCGAAATATTTTTTAAGCTCTGGGTGGGAAATAACAGCTTGTACTTTCCTCCTAACCCTATCGACTTCGTTGTATTCAATTATTCCCTTATGAATACTTTTTAAAATAGCATTATCGATATCTGTTCGATACTCGATATTACCTAAAATATAATGTATTTTATTTCCTTCGTCAAGTGCTGTTTCTAAATCAGTATCCCATAGTAGTCCGGTCTTGGTAATGATATTGAAACTTTCCCTATCCCTGTTGGTGTATATATAAGGTATATTAAAACTTTTACTTGTACTATTTCCAACAGGACTAGTATTCACTAAATCACCAAAGCTATAATTATAAACATGCTCTTTCCAAATTCCTTTTTGGGATAAGTAGTGTAAGAACAGCCCAGAAAAATAATCAGTATTATACGACCCATCCTTTTTCATGTCAAGCGGACAAATAATATATAAACAATCAATAGCCCTTGTTAGTGTTACATATAACAAGTTAAAGGCATCCAGTTGAAGTTTGTGTTGCTCTGAATCAAAAATTTGAGCTTCTGTGAGGCCATATTCACTGACTTCATTTTTTTTCGAAATCAACAGCTCGTTAAATCCATTAAATGATTCTGACTTAACAGGTATCCAAAGCTTAGGGTCTATTTCTTCATAAATATTGGTGTTGGCATATGGGAAGATGACTACAGGAAACTCAAGGCCCTTAGATTTATGAATGGTCATAATTTGAACCGCAGAGTTAGTTTCTGGCATACTTACACTTAATTTGTTACCTTTTTTATCCCAGTACTCTAGAAAGCTTTGTAGGTCTGCGCCAAATCTTTGTTCTATCTCGAAAACAACATCCATAAAAGCAAAAATGTGTGCATCTGAAATAGGGGCAAGGTCAAAGGTTTTAATGGCGTATTCCATGCCATCAAAAACAGAAAGCTGTTTAAACCTAGAACAATCAAACTGGTATTCTAAAGCTAAAACTTGTTCTAGCTGATGTAGATTCTCTTTTATGTAAGTATGTTTATCCAATTTGTCTGTTGCTAAAATGTTCAAAAGCTCATAGGCCAATCCTGATTCTTTTGGTTGTAGTATGAATTTTGCCAAACCAACCAAAAACTGAACTTTCGTGCTATTGGCCAATAAGAGCGACTCAGAAGAAATTATAGGAATATGTTCATTTAATAAGTAATCTGCAATAAGGGTAGCATGTTTCTTTTTTCTTAGAATGACACATATATCTCCATATCCATAACCTTTGGCAATTGATTCTTTAATGGCCAGAAAGGTCTGTTTGGCATAATCTACATCCAGTGCCTCTTCTAGGAAAGATAGTTCTACATAACCGCCTGGTTTATTATTTGTTTCTTGGTTGTTTCCTTTTTCGAAGAAATCTTTATAATTCTCATCATCCAAAAATGAACTAATGCAAGTAAAAAAACTGTTGTTAAATGCTATAATTTCATTTTTACTACGGTAGTTTTTTGGTAAAAAAAGCGTATTCCCTTGTAAAGTGAATGGGTTTTCTTTACCAGTTGCCATATTTAGAAATTGCTCTGCTTTACCTCCCCGCCATCTATAAATGGCTTGTTTGGCATCGCCCACAATAAATAAAGACCCTGTTGAACCTTGTTCATC
The DNA here is from genome assembly GCA_965662155.1 of Maribacter sp. GTDB lineage: Bacteria > Bacteroidota > Bacteroidia > Flavobacteriales > Flavobacteriaceae > Maribacter. Next base: position 26,709 of record CBFIGW010000005.1, read on the forward strand.
TTGCCCTTCTAATGCATTGCTTATAAGTGGTATTAGATTGCTCCATTGCATTTCCGATGTATCTTGGAACTCATCTATAAAATAATGACGATATTTTTCACCTAATCTTTCATATATGAATGGTGCTGGTTGGTTTTTTATTTCTTCAGAGATAATTGTGTTGAATTCTGAAATAGAAAGTTGGTCTTTTTCTTTTTGTATTTTTTTTAATTCCCTATCTATGGTACTCAATAAAGTGAGCGGAACAAAGTTTTTATAAATATTAACCAGTAGGCTTCTTTCATAGATTTTTTCTTTTATCTCAAGATAAAACCTTAATAAATTTTTTGGCACCTCCGGTTGGGGTTGCACAACATTGGCCTTTACAATTTTACCATTAACAAGATTTATCTCTAATTGATTTTTATACAGGTAATTTGGCGAGAACTCTCCTTTCTTAATCTTAATAAAATGATTTGGTAATGTGCCTCTTGGGAAGTCGTTCATGTCTAAACCAGTGGTGGCTATGTAAGCTAAAGTTTCTTCCGCCTTCGCTATAATTTCTTTTTCTAATTCTGTAAACTTCAGTTTTAGATTCTTTCGAAGACTTTCAAAATCCTCGAGCTTTTTTGCAGCAAGCTTTTTTAGGTGAACAGCATTATTTTCATCAAATAATAGCTTTCCAATTTTCAATAGGTCATATCCAATATCCCAACTACCATTGTTGTCTATTTTTTCATAGGCAAAATTCATAAGCATAGCGGTAAGAATTTTATCCTCCCCTGCTTTGGAAATTACATTTGCCACTGCTTCCTCCAATAGAAGGTCTGTGTCCAGTACAACTTCAAAGTTTTGCGGAATTTTTAAATCATTGGCAAATGTTCTAATTAACCTGTGGGTAAATTTATCAATAGTAGAGATGTCAAAAAAAGCATAGTTGTGCAATATTTCTTTTAAACGAACCTTGCTAGTCTTTTGCAAAGATTCCAGAGATAAATCCATCTCCTTCATTAAATCTAAAAATAAATCAGGGGCATTATGTATACTATCTACTTTGCTAAAAAGAAACAGACTTTCCAGAATTCTGTTTTTCATTTCATTTACCGCTTTATTGGTAAACGTTATCGCAAGAATTCTTTTGTAATTGTTTGGGGAAGCGAGTACAATTGTTAGATATGCCTTAGAGAGTGCATAGGTCTTTCCAGACCCAGCTGAGGCATTATATATTTTAAATGGACTGTCTTGCACCTATTTTTACTTGCAAAGTAATGATTTAACCACGGTTCTTAACAAATTATTGGGCATATATAAATGTTAAAATCCTTAAATTTGGGATAGAATAATTATTAATCTAAAAACAATAAAATTATGGCTTTTGAATTACCAAAATTGCCTTATGCATATGACGCTTTAGAGCCGCACATAGATGCTAGGACAATGGAAATACATCATACAAAACACCACAATGGGTATACTACTAAATTAAATGGCGCTATAGAAGGCACAGACTTAGAAGGTAAATCTATTGAGGATATACTAACTGGCCTTGATATGGGCAATAGCGCTGTCAGGAATAATGGTGGCGGTTTTTATAATCATTCATTATTTTGGAATATTCTTTCACCGAATGGTGGGGGAGCTCCAACGGGTGAGCTTGCCGCTGCAATAGACAAAGCTTTTGGTTCTTTCGAAGGCTTTAAAGATAAGTTTGCTACTGCTGCTGGAACAAGATTTGGTTCTGGATGGGCATGGTTATGTGTACATAAAGGAGGTGCAGTTGAGGTTTGTTCCTCTCCAAATCAGGATAATCCATTAATGCCTGGAGTGGGCTGTGGTGGTTTTCCTATTTTAGGACTTGATGTTTGGGAGCATGCTTATTACTTGAATTACCAAAACAGAAGACCAGATTATATTACTGCTTTTTTTAATTTGATAAACTGGGATGAAGTAAGCAAATTATATGCTGAAAACAAATAATCATTTGTAAGTAAAAGCGTATTAAAATACAAGTCTAAGACCACTTGAAGTGAAAACCTCGAAGTGGTTTTTTTATATTTTAAAAATAGAAAAGGGCGGAGAAGTCTCCACCCTTTTCGTCCCAAATCTTACCATAAACTTAACCTACTTATGCTATGGCAATACTAAATTACTGGTATTGTGGGAAATAAAAAAAGAAATGTTAAAAAAAATCATTTCTTTTTTATTTGTATATGGCGCGCTTTTTTTTGAAAAAAAGTAGGTAAGTAATTGTTTTATAAGTTTTTAAAATAAAAAAGGCAGAGCATAGCTCTACCTTTTTTCCCCAAATCTTACCATGAACTTAACCTACTTATGCTATGGTCCTCCAAATATATATCTATATGAAGTATGAATAAAAGATTTTGGTTAAAAGCCCAAAACCTTAGTTGAAATACAATTTGTGAATTATCACCTTACACAATATATAAGTAGAATTACAATTAATTGTTGTTTGTAAAATAAAAAAGGTAGAGCTATGCTCTACCTTTTTCCCCAAATCTTACCATGAACTTAACCTACTTATGCTATGGTTCTCGAAAGATATAGTGAAGATTATTTATTGGAAAAAGAAATTGTTGAATTCCCTTTAATTAAGTTGAATGGTTGTGTGCGTGTATTTGAAAAATTGAAATGAAACTAATGACAAATAAAAAAGGTGGAGAACTCTCCACCTTTTTTGCCCCAAATCTTACCATGAACTTAACCTACTTATGCTATGGCAAGTCTAAAATAGAATTAGGCTTTCCAATCGAGGTACTTCGTCGATAAAATGCATGTTTTGACGATGAAGTACATAAAAGCGTGTATTTCATCGAAGAATTCTGTTAATATGCTCGCTGATTTTTTCCTTCATAAAAGTTGATAAATGCTCTATTTACGACCCTATTTCCCCCTGGGGTAGGATAGTTACCTGTAAAATACCAATCCCCTAGATTTTTAGGGCAAGCCTTATGTAAATTAGAAATACTTTGATAGATTATTTGAACCTCAGCTTTTATTTCTACCGGGCTTAGTAGCTCTCCAATTTTCTGGGATATCTCATGTGTTGAAAAAGGAGCGTAAAATTCTTTTACGTAGTTGATTACGTCCTTGTCCTTAGACTTAATTTGATTTACACATTTGGTATATATATTATCTACCAATGCCATACTCCCATTGTCCTTATGTAGTTCTAACGCAGCTCTAAAAGCAATAAAGTCTTCCAATTTTGCCATATCTATTCCATAACAATCTGGATATCTAATTTGAGGAGCAGAAGAAACAACTATAATTTTCTTGGGAGAAAGACGATCTAAAATTTTAAGAATACTCTTTTTTAAGGTAGTTCCCCTAACTATACTGTCATCTATAATAACAAGATTATCCCCTTTTTTTACAGAACCATACGATATATCGTAAACATGGGCAACGAGGTCGTCTCTGCTATCATCTTGCGTTATAAAGGTCCTAAGTTTAGCATCTTTAATAGCCACTTTTTCTATCCTAGGTCTTACCGCTAAAATGTCATGTAGTTCTTCGCTGGTAATTGTAGAACCGATAGCCAAGATTTGCTCTTCTTTCTTCTTGTTCAAGTAATTTTGCGCCTCTTTGACCATGCCAAAGAAGGAGGTCTCCGCTGTATTGGGAATATAAGAAAAGACCGTATTTTTTATGTCGCTATTTATTGATTTAAGTATTTGTGGAAATACCAATTTGCCCAATTGTTTTCTTTCTTGATAAATCTCCTTGTCACTTCCTCTAGAAAAATAAATGCGTTCAAAGGAACAGGCCTTTCTTTCTTTAGGTTCCAAAATTTGCTTAATTGAGGTAGAACCACTCTTTTTGACGATTATGGCATGTCCGGGGTCCAACTCTTTTACGCTTTCATAAGGCACGTTAAACACAGTCTGAATGGCAGGTCTTTCAGATGCTACCACTACTATTTCCTCGTCTTGATAATAGTAGGCAGGGCGTATACCTGCAGGATCTCTAAGTACAAATGCATCACCATGTCCTAGGAGTCCTGCCATAGCGTAACCACCATCAAAATTTTTAGCGGCGCGTCTTAAAATCTTAGCAACTTTTAATCTTTCTGCAATTAGTGGAGAGGCCTCCTGCTTGGAGTAACCTTCTTTTTTTATTTGTTTGTACAATTTGGCAACCGCATCGTCTAAAAAATGACCAATTTTCTCCATAACTGTTACCGTATCCGCCATTTCCTTAGGGTGCTGCCCTATTTGTACCAAGTTGTCAAACAGTTCGTGAACATTGGTCATGTTAAAGTTTCCGGCAACAATAAGGTTTCGATGCATCCAGTTATTCTGCCTTAGAAAAGGGTGAACACTTTCAATGCTGTTTTTCCCAAACGTACCGTATCGTACATGTCCTAACAATAATTCACCTATATAAGGGATATTCTTTTTTTGTAAGGCTACATCGTCCTCATACTCTGGATGCTCTTTAAGTTCCGTATTGATTCGGTCGTTAATTTGAGCAAAAATATCTTGAATGGGCTGTTGTTGACAAGAGCGTACCCTACTCATATAACGCTGTCCAGCTTCAACATCTAATTTTATACTAGCAAAACCGGCACCATCTTGGCCTCGATTATGCTGTTTCTCCATCATTAGGTACATTTTATTTACACCATAAAATGCAGACCCATATTTTTCCTTGTAATATTCAAGGGGTTTAAGCAATCTTATAACGGAGATACCACATTCGTGCTTAATAGCGTCACTCATTATTTTTTGGTATTAAAAAAACCCCATTTCAGGGGCGTGGGGTTATTGTAATTCAATATCAAATTGTGTTAATGCTTTAAATTGATGCAATCTTTTGTTTACCTCTTTTTTATCGAGATTCAGAAGTTGCTCCGTTCCAAATTTTTCTACGGAGAACGATGCCAAATTAGAACCATGAATAATGGCATTTTTCATATTCTCGAAAGAAAAATCACCACTTGCCGCTATATATCCGGTAAAGCCGCCTGCAAAAGTGTCTCCTGCTCCTGTGGGGTCAAAAACCTCTTCTAGCGGAAGAGCCGGCGCAAAGAATATATTACCATCGTTAAATAATAGCGCACCATGTTCTCCTTTTTTAATGACAACAAATTTAGGACCCATGGTCTGTATTTTTGCAGCTGCTTTTACCAAAGAGTATTCATTGGTTAATTGTCTAGCTTCTTCATCATTGATAGTAATAACATCTATATGTTTAATTACCTCTAATAAATCTTCTAAGGCACTATCCATCCAAAAATTCATAGTATCTAATACTATAAGTTTTGGTCGTTTTTCCATTTGGTTAATTACACTTAACTGTACCATGGGGTGTAAATTGCCCAACATTACTACATCAGCATCTTTAAAATTTTCAGGTACAACAGGGTTAAAATTGGCTAAAGTGTTCAATTCGGTAATTAGCGTATCCCTGGAATTTAAATCATTATGGTATTTTCCTTTCCAGTAAAATGTTTTGCCGCCTTTTATTATTTCTAAACCGGTAAGGTCAATATTTTTACTGAGTAGAATATCTAAATAATCCTGCGGCAGATCATCGCCAACAATCGAAACGATAGCGGCTTCTACATTAAATTGTGAAGCGGCCAAACTAATAAAAGTAGCTGCACCTCCTAAAATTTTATCTGTTTTGCCAAAAGGGGTTTCAATCTCATCAAAAGCTACAGAACCCACAATTAAAAGCTTACCCATAAATCATGTAAAAAATGAAGTTGCAAATATAAGAAATTGATGTGCCATATATAATTTAGAATTAGAAATACTAAATTCTTTGAATTTCTACTAAGATTTATTTTTAAATAACCTACGGTATTATTACTTCATTTTGAGTAAAACTGGTTTTTTACTATTCGAGATAACGTAATTAAGCCGTTTGTTCAAATAACGATGTTCTGGGTACAGATCAAGACCCTCAATTAGAGTATTCTCTGCTTTCTCCCATAATTCCTTAGTTGTTTGTAATAGGGCATTAAAATTATAATTGCTATTCTGTATTTCTGTGTTTCTTATGGTTTTTCTAAGATCAATAGCTTCGTTAATATATACCTCGGCTAGATTTATTCTTGCATTGATATGATCGGCCTCCATGACAAGTACTCTTTTGTAATATGTAATAGCTTTTACAGGCTCATTGTTGTTTTTATAGGCATTTGCTAACTTAAAGAATAAGTCAGGGGAGGCTGGACCAATTTTTATGGCTTTTTTAAGAAAAGAAATACTTTTATTAAAATCTGCTAGGATTGTGTAAATCTGAGATTTAATGGTTAAGAGTTCTATATTTTTAGAATCTAGGCCTATGGCAACATCTAAGAAATGTAGCGCCTCGGTATGGAGGCCGAGGTTATAGTAAGCCATAGCAAGATTTTGGTAAACCTTCGCGTATTTTTCATCATCTAAAAAACCAATACCAACTTTAAAAAGCTCATTTGAACATTCTATTATCTTATGATCTGCTTTTGCCAAAACAAATTGCTCAAATGATTGGTATAACGCTTCTATATTTTCACCATTACTATGTTGATAAGCTAGTAAAAATGAATTTGCACTGAGGATATGGTTGTTTTTTGACTCCCTTAGAGACAATTTTAATAAAGAATCTATTTTTAAAGTATCTTTTGGATAAAGTTGAAGTGCTTTTGTGCTATCAAAAAAACTTTGTTCTAAATTATACATTTCCCAACCCTTTTCTAAGGCATCCCGCCTTTGATTTAGATTAGGATATTTAAATTCCTTGGATAACATTGCATATTCCTTAATCTGAGATTTAATAGAGGCTAACGGGTACCCTAGTTTATTCATATAAAAACCTGCAAATTTATCTGCCGTCAACTCTTCATTAAACCTAGTTGTGCTATCTAATTTAATATGTTCATTTTTAAAGTGCCCAAGAGCGTGCAATAATTCAAAAAGATGTTCATCATTATTTAATAATTTGGGAATAGAATCGTATAGGTTTTTAGGAATAAATAAAAAGTTTTTTTTACTATAATCTAAAAGAATACTAACTGCAATGGTTTGGGAGTCATGTTCGGATTTTATAATTATAAATTTTTTTGGAATGCCACCCTTATTTAAAAATGTATTTATATCAACATTGTTCTTTTCAGCGTTAAGTCTGACATTAAAACTGCCATTTTTATTCGCTAAAGGTCGGAAAGAACAAATCCAACCGTCTTGGCCTAAGCCAATGTTTAAACCAAATATTAAGAGCGTAAAAAAAGAAAAAGAAGCAGAGGTCAATTTAAATGTTTTATACAATCCTAAATGTAAGAAAAACACCACTACTTCCTCCCAAAATCAGCAGGTATTTCTCCCCAGGCTTTTGTTTCCCATTTTACAATAGGTGTATTGTATTGGTTTTTTTTAAGCCAATCTATGGCTCTTCTAATTAAATCAAACAAGGCTTTATTCTTGGTAGTTTCCTCTAATTTAGTATTGCACGTTTTTTTTCTTACCCAGCTCATAGCCGTTCTAGAATCCGTATAGATAATACGATCACTTTTTCTTTCTTTTAAAAATGCCAAACCGTGCACTATGGCCAAGAATTCCCCAATATTATTGGTGCCTTGTTCAAATGGGCCTTGTCTAAAAAGTTTTTTTCCGGTTTTGGTATCTACGCCTTGGTATTCCATAATACCAGGATTACCGCTTGATGCAGCATCCACAGAAATAGAGTGGTAGCTTGGCCGCCCTATCTTTAATAATTCTTCTTGGGACAGTGTACTGACTTTTTTCTTGCCTTTAAAATCATTATAGTTTCCATTGTAGGCATTTTTGGCCTGATCAAAAGTTGGAAATGATTTGTATTCGGCACCTTTGAATCCTGTTATAGCTTCTTTGCATTCCTTCCAAGTTTTATAGATGCCAGGTCGTTTGCCTTTCCATACTACATAAAATTTTTCCTTTTTTACCATTCTCTATTTCCCTTTAAGGATTTCTTCAATGACTTTTGGGAAATGTTCATATTCTAGCTGGTGTACTTTTTCTGCAATAGCTTCCGGTGTGTCCTCTTTCGTAATTTTTGTTTTTGCTTGATGGATTATAGCTCCTTCATCATAATTAGAATTTACATAATGTATGGTAATTCCTGTTTCTGATTCTTGGTTTTCCTTAACAGCTTCATGTACTTTCATTCCATACATACCTTTTCCACCGTATTTTGGTAACAGGGCTGGATGTATGTTTATGATGCTATTTGGATAAGCGGTTATAAGGTTTTCAGGAATTTTCCATAAAAACCCAGCAAGCACTATAAGGTCCGGTTGCATTGCATTGACTATTTTAAGTATGCAGTCACTGTTTACAAAGGCGTGTTTGTTAAAATATAGGGCACTGATATTTAATCTATTGCATCGGTCAATGACTTTGGCATCCCTTTTGTTAGTAAATACAGCGGAGACCGTTATATGGGTCCCATCATTAAAATAGTTTACAATGTTTTCAACATTAGAACCAGAACCGGATGCAAAAAGAACAATTCGTTTGGTGTTCACTACAAATAGATTTTAAGTTAGATTGGCCATATACTTCCCAAAAAACAAGGCAAAAGAAAGTAGAAATTTAAGACTGGACAAAGGTTTGTAAAAATATGAACAAATAAAACCTTCTGCACTTATTCATGAATTTTATCTTTAAAAACAGGCTGCTGTACATTTAATTTTATTAAATTACATTACATTTTAACGACATTTAGTGTTATTAATCTAAAGTTTTTTATTTTTGCCAACAATTTAAATTTTTAAAACCAATATTATTATGTCAGACATTGCATCAAGAGTTAAAGCTATCATCGTTGATAAATTAGGAGTTGATGAAAACGAAGTGGTTACAGAAGCTAGCTTTACGAACGATTTAGGGGCAGATTCATTGGATACTGTTGAGTTGATTATGGAGTTCGAAAAAGAGTTCGATATTCAAATCCCTGATGATCAAGCTGAGAACATCGCAACAGTTGGCCAAGCCATTAGCTATATAGAAGAAGCAAAGTAATTTGATGATTTCTTAAATAGATTTCAAATTATCCATGTGGTAAACGTTCCGCATGGATAATTTTTTTTAATTTACAATCGGTTTATATTTAAACTAAAAAAAAGTTCAATGCAATTAAAGCGAGTTGTGGTTACGGGATTAGGTGCACTTACACCAATCGGTAATAATATTGAGGAGTATTGGGATGGTCTTATAAATGGTAAAAGTGGTTCGGCCCCGATTACCTACTATGATACGGAAAAATTCAAGGTTAAATTTGCCTGTGAATTAAAAAACTATAAAACAGAAGATCATTTTGAAAGAAAAGAAGGTCGTAAACTAGACAAGTTTGCACAGTATGCCCTTATTTCTTCTGATGAGGCTATTTTGGATTCAAAGTTAGATTTGGAAAAAGTAGATAAATTTAGGGTAGGTGTAATATGGGGAGCGGGTATTGGAGGTTTAGAGACTTTCCAAAATGAAGTAATGAATTTTGCTCAAGGAGACGGCACCCCTCGTTTTAACCCTTTCTTTATTCCTAAAATGATTGCAGATATTGCCCCAGGTAATATTTCTATAAAACATGGGTTTATGGGCCCAAACTATACTACGGTTTCAGCTTGTGCATCATCTGCAAATGCAATGATAGATGCCCTAAATTATATTCGATTGGGTCATTGTGATGTTATCGTAACAGGAGGTAGTGAGGCAGCTGTAACCATTGCGGGTATGGGAGGTTTCGGAGCAATGCACGCATTGTCTACAAGAAATGATAGTCCTGAGACCGCTTCTAGACCATTTGATGCTACAAGAGATGGTTTTGTATTAGGAGAAGGTGCGGGAGCCTTGATCTTAGAGGAGTACGAACATGCAAAGGCAAGGGGAGCTAAAATTTATGCAGAGGTTGCCGGAGGCGGACTTTCCAGTGATGCATATCATATGACGGCACCACACCCAGATGGTATCGGGGTCGTAAAGGTGATGGAGAATTGTTTAAGGGATGGTGGTATTTCTATAGATGAGGTAGATGCTATCAACACACATGGTACCTCTACGCCTTTAGGCGATGTTGCCGAGTTAAAGGCAATTTCCGAGGTTTTTGGTGAGCATGCAAAGGATATTAACATCAATTCTACTAAGTCCATGACCGGTCACTTATTAGGTGCAGCTGGTGCAATTGAAGCAATTGCCTCTATCTTGGCAATGGAGCATGGTATTGTTCCACCCACTATAAACCATACCACGGTAGATGAAAATATAGATCCAAGCTTAAACTTAACCCTTAATAAAGCACAGAAAAGGGATGTTAAGGTAGCTATGAGCAATACTTTTGGATTTGGAGGGCATAATGCCTGTGTAGTCTTTAAAAAAATAGACTAAAATATATATGACCTTTCCTAAAAATATATTCAATTCCCATCCTAAAAAAGATGGGGATTTTTTTTTAGGAGTTAAAAATATTATTGGGTTTAAGCCAAAAAAAATCCAGTATTATAAAAAGGCTTTTCTTCATCGGTCAATGAATAAAAAAGATGAGAATGGGCATCCAATGAACTACGAAAGACTAGAGTTTCTTGGTGATTCTATGTTGGGCACCATTATTTCCAAACATTTATACAAAGAAGTTCCAGAAGGAGATGAAGGGTATTTGACGAAAATGAGATCCAAAATTGTTAGCCGTGAGCATTTAAATGAACTGGGTAAAGATTTGGGTCTTATAGAATATGTTGAAAGTAGAATTCCTAAATCCCATTTTGGACAAAATATTCATGGTAATGTTTTTGAAGCCCTTGTTGGTGCCATTTATTTAGATAGGGGCTATGAATACTGCGAGAAATTTATAAAAAAAAGGGTAATAGACCCCTATGTAGACATAGAACAATTAGAAGGGCGGGTTATTAGCTATAAGAGTTTGATTATCGAGTGGTGTCAAAAACAAAAAAAGTCTTTTAATTTTAACGTCTATGAGGATACGGGCAATGATGTTCTAAAACATTTTGCCGTAAAATTGTCAATTGGCGGTATTGTCGTAGCCAAGGCAAGGGCAACATCAAAGAAGAAAGCCGAGGAAAGAGCATCTAAACGTGCGTTTTTTGCCCTTCAAGATAAAATGAAGTAATGCCCTAGGTTGTTAAAATGTTAAGTAAACGTTTTCGTATCTGTTACAATTGCTTAAACACTTATAGTTTTTAGGCTTTATTATTGAATAATCCTATATTTACGGTTTTTCTAATTATGGCAGCAGTCTATAAATTAAATGATGACTTTTATGATGATTCTTTTCTTTTAATAGCATTGCACAGCACGTTAGAAGATTATGCCATAGCATATAGATTGAATGACATTTTTAATTCAAATTTTAAAAGAAGTAAAATTGATTTTGATTTAGGAGAAAATAAAATATTTCCCTGTTATGAATGGCAAGATGAGTACAATGATCGGTTTTGGGTGTTAATGGGTAACCAAAGTTTAAAACGAGAATTGGTAAATAACAATGATTTGTTTCAAAACGAATCTACTTACAGTACACCACGTCTTATCCCGGAATTAAAAGATGTAGATTATTTTTTAAAAATCCAGATGGACGAAAACGAGGTAAGTGACGATATAACAAAAACAATACTTGGAATGCCAAAAGTAATGGCTGCATACCAAGTAGATGCCAACAAACTAAAATCTAAGAACAATTTAATTTTTTAATAATGCCAACTACAAAGAAGACAAAGATAGTAGCAACCTTAGGGCCGGCTACAAGTAAGAAAGATGTGCTAAAAGGCATGATGGAGGCAGGCGTAGACGTCTTTAGAATAAACTTTTCACATGCAGATTATGAGGATGTGAAACAAAGAGTAACGATGATCCGTGAACTTAATGAGGAAATGGATATGAACACTTCTATTTTGGCAGATTTACAAGGGCCAAAACTTAGGGTGGGCGTTATGGCCGGCGAAGTTGTTGTTAGTCCGGGAGATGAGATTACTTTCGTTACCGGAGAGCCATTTGAAGGAACTGCAGAACGTGTTTATATGAACTACAAAGAGTTCCCAAGAGATGTAAAAGCTGGTGAACGCATACTTTTGGATGATGGTAAATTAATGTTTGAAGTTGTGGAAACCAATGGAGAGACTGAAGTTAAGGCCAAAGTTATTCAAGGAGGACCACTAAAATCTAAAAAAGGGGTTAATCTACCTAATACCAACATATCCCTTCCAGCATTAACAGAAAAGGATGTGAAAGATGCAGAATTTGCAATTTCCTTAGATGTTGATTGGATCGCACTTTCCTTTGTAAGGTTTAGCCAAGACTTAATAGACTTACAGAATATTATAAAAGAGCATTCGGAACACAAGATTCCTATTATCGCAAAAATTGAAAAGCCAGAAGCAGTTGAAAATATTGATAAGATTGTTGCTTACTGTGATGGACTAATGGTAGCAAGGGGTGATTTAGGAGTTGAAGTACCTGCACAAGAAGTGCCATTGATTCAGAAGAAATTAGTTCTTAGGGCTAAAAAAGCAAGAATTCCAGTTATTATAGCAACCCAAATGATGGAAACTATGATAACTAGTCTTACACCAACTAGGGCAGAAGTTAATGATGTAGCCAATTCTGTTATGGATGGTGCGGATGCAGTAATGCTTTCCGGTGAAACCTCCGTTGGTAATTATCCAATACAGGTAATAGAAAAAATGGCTAGTATATTACATAGTGTAGAAAGTTCGGACCTTATTAGAGTTCCGCACGAACCTCCACACATTCGTACAAATAGATACATTACAAAATCTATTTGCTTTCATGCGGCTAATATGGCCAATGAAATTAAAGCAAAGGCAATTTCAACACTTACCAATAGTGGATATACGGCTTTTCAGATTTCTGCTTGGAGACCAAGTGCCCATATATTGGTATTTACATCCAACAAAAGAATATTGACCCAGCTAAATTTGCTTTGGGGAGTGAAGGCTTTTTATTACGATAAGTTTGTTTCTACAGACGAAACCATAGATGACGTTAACGCCATAGCTTGTAAAAAAGGATACCTTGATACTGGAGATATGCTTATTAGTTTAGCGGCAATGCCTATAAAAGCCAAAGGCATGGTAAACACATTAAGGGTTACGGAAATAGAATCTTGTAATTTTGATTAGAGAAAGAATTCAATTATAAAAAAACCCGCCAATAGCGGGTTTTTTGTTTTTAAGCAACTTCTTTTTCAAAAGCTATAAAGTTGATAACCTTACCTTCTGTATTGTAAATAGGCTCCCCTTTTATCCAGCAATTATAGGGTTCACCATCTTTTCTGTAATTTACAATTGTTGTTTCAAAAGGTTTTTGCTCTTTAATGGCATTAGAGATATAGTTAAGACTTTTTCTACATGTATTTACACCTTGAAACATATTCGGCTTTTTACCAATAATTTCATCTGGCCTGTACCTATTCATTTTCCAAATGTTATTTGTGGCAAATACTATTTGCAAGTTTAGGTTCGTTACAACAACAACCTGTTCTAGGTTACTGATTTCTTTATCTATAGCCAGAGTGTTGGGTTTCCATTTATTTTGTCGCGCCAAATGTGATATAGTGTTTATATCATTTTCCATAAAACATCTACTTTCAAAACTTAAGCTGTAAAAATCCAAGGAATTTATGGGTAAGGGATGTAAGTCCAATGTTTTATAAAAACGACTTAAGGCATCCTCATAGTTTATCAAATCGTTCATACGCCAGTGCTATTAAGCCTATAAAGCTATATAAAGTATAAGTAGGTATAAAAAAAAATAGAAATATTAACGATTATGTTTAAGTTTTACAATCGAAAATATCGATTTTCATTAATAAAAGATAAACAACAAATTCTCCAAAATGCCTGGAATGAAGGAATTATATAACGAAAACAGACATTATTTAGGATTCTCAATTTTCAATTTTAATAATCTATTGGCCAAACAAATATTTTAATTCTTTTTTATGAATCATATTGTACGGTTTAATTGATTTGGGCGTTAGCTTAGCACTTTATAAAATAATATTTTGATTATAGATTTTTTAGTTGCGATTCTTTTAAGTTTATCACCTTTGGGCGAAGCCAAGGTTGGCATTCCGTATGGAATGTTTAAGGGTCTTAATGTCTATTGGGTTTTTGTTTTTTGTTTTTTGGCCAATGTTCTTGTCTTTCCAATAATGATGTTTTTTCTAGAGAAAGTAAATATTTATTTTACGCGATGGAGGTTCTATAAAAAAATGGCGTTGTTTGTTGCTAGAAAAGCCAAAACAGGCTCTGGCGATAAAATAAAAAAATATGGTTTTTTTGGTTTAGTGCTGTTTGTGATGATTCCATTTCCAGGTACCGGGGTATATGCCGGCAGTATCGCTACTTATCTTTTTAAAATAGAGAAACAAAAAGCATTTTGGGCTAATGCAATAGGTATATTTTTGTCATCTGTGCTTGTATGGTCTACTACAATGGCCTCTATGAAAGGCATCTAAGTTTAAAAGTCAAACTTTAATTGTACTTGTACCATCTTTTCCTCAGAATTAGAAATCATCTTGGTATCGGTATTTAAACTTGTTAGTGAAATACCTAATAAACGTACGGAATTTTGTAGTTTTTCTTGATAAAGTAATTCCTTTGCTGTTTCTAAAATGAGCCCTTTTTCAGAAATAAAGTAAGGCAAAGTTTTACTGCGTGTATTAAGGGTAAAGTCGCTGTATTTTATTTTTAGGGTAACTGTTTTTCCTGCCAGTTTAGATTTTTTAAGTCTTTTTTCCAACTCATTTGCAATATGTTCCAATCTGTCCAACATAAATATTTCACTGCTCAAATTTTCATTAAATGTCCTTTCTGCACCAACGGATTTAGGAGTTCTATGTGGTTTCACTTCACTATTGTGAATGCCACGAACAATATAGTAGTAGTAACTTCCACTTTTCCCAAAATTTTGCTCTAAAAATTCCAAGGATTTTGTTTTTAAATCTTTGCCCGTAAATATTCCTAGGGAATACATTTTCTCGGCCGTAACTTTTCCCACCCCGTAGAACTTACGAATTTCCAGCTCCTCTAAAAAGGGTATTACCTCTTCCGGATTAACTGTTTTTTGACCATTTGGTTTATTAATATCACTAGCAACTTTAGCAATAAATTTGTTAATTGATATTCCGGCAGAGGCATTTAAACCTGTTTCCGCGAAAATCCGAGTTCTTATTTCCTTTGCTAAAAAAGTCGCGGATGGATTACCTTTTTTGTTGATAGTTACATCTAAATAGGCTTCATCTAAAGAAAGGGGTTCCACCAAGTCTGTATACTCAAAAAATATAGCCCTTATTTTTTGTGATATTTCTTTATACCGATCAAACCTGGCTTTTACAAATATTAATTCCGGACAATTACGCTTCGCCATTACACTGCTCATGGCACTGCGAACACCAAATTTTCTAGCCTCATAACTGGCTGCTGCTACTACTCCTCTTTTAGAATTACCACCAACCGCAATGGGTTTGCCTCTTAATTCAAGATTATCTAATTGTTCTACGGAGGCATAGAAGGCATCCATGTCTACATGAATAATTTTTCTCGATGTAAATACATTGGACATACTGTAAAATTAAGCTATATTTATTTTGATGGAAACAAGGAAAAAATCAGCAATAATTCTTGGGGCAACGGGGCTCACGGGAAGTAAATTGCTTGAAGAACTTTTAAGTGATGACCGGTATCATTCTATTAAGCTTTTTACAAGGTCCAGTGTTGGAATTACATCACCTAAAATAGAAGAGCACCTTTTGGATTTGTTTGATATTGAAGCGTATACGGATAAGTTTAAGGCAGACGAAGTATATTGCTGTATTGGAACTACTAAATCTAAAACGCCAAGTAAGGAGCAGTATAGCGCAATAGACTATGGGATTCCTGTGACAGCGGCAAAGTTGTGTCAAAAAAATGGTATTCCTACTATTTGTGTTATATCTGCATTGGGCGCTAGCGAAAAGAGTACTGTGTTTTATAACAGGGTAAAGGGAGAAATGGAAGAAGCTGTTTTAAGTATGAAAATACCCAATACCTATTTATTACAACCCTCTTTAATTGGTGGCAAAAGAGACGAAAATAGGTTAGGAGAAAGAGCCGCCAAACTAGTATTTAAAGTATTAGAACCGTTTTTCATTGGAGGTTTAAAAAAATACAAGACAATTTCTCCAGATATTATTGCTCGTTGTATGATAATATTGGCTAATAATGGAAAAATGGAATGTAGAAGAATAGTTTCTAATGAAATACTAAAAATAGTGGAAAGTGATAGAGATTGAACGAAAATTTTTGACGGTATCAAGTGAGTATAAGAAAACAGCCATAAACAAAAAGAGGATTGTTCAAGGTTTTTTGAACACTGCTATAGAGCGTACGGTAAGGGTAAGGATTAAAGGTGACCAAGGCTTTATAACCGTTAAAGGTAAATCCAATGATGCTGGCACTTCCAGGTTTGAATGGGAAACAGAAATATCTGTGGAAGATGCTACCGCATTACTGGAACTATGCGAACCTGGGATATTGGATAAAATAAGGTATGAGGTACCAAATGGCGAAGATGGCCACATTTTTGAAGTAGATGAGTTTTTAGGGGTAAATGAAGGTTTGGTATTGGCAGAAATTGAATTGACCCATGAACATGAAGTTTTTGAAAAACCTAACTGGTTAGGCAATGAAGTAACCGGTGAAACAGCATATTATAATTCACAATTAAGTAAAAAACCTTTTAAAGATTGGTAGGATATTTTTAATGACCACAATTTTCTCAAATACTATTTTTCGTTTTCCGTAATTTAAAATTCTTGGTCGCACGTATTGTTTGGAAATTGATTACGTTCTGGTAGTAGTTCTATAAATGATCCATTCTGTTTTTTGCTTGTCTGATATCTTTCTGGTAGCAATTACTTTTTTAATAATATAGGGGATCGATCCCATTGTAATTAATGTAATGCCAAACACCAAAATTACATACGCATTAGCAAATAAGGAACCACTGGAAAGTATGCCCAAAATTAATATGGTAGATAGTGGAAATGATAATGCCAATATATTTACGGCGAATCTGGTATTAAAAGTCCTATACTTTTTTAAAGTAGTTTTCTCCTGGGAATCTACTACTGCAATATGTGAAAATGGCCAAAAACTACATGCACTTAAAGAAAACACTAACAATAGTAGGATATCACTTTTGGAGTTCATGTTGGTTCCCAAAATAAATAATCCGGATACCACACTAACTAACCCTGCTCTTAAAAACAGTAATGATAAAAGCTTTAGGAATTGTTTCTTTTTTATATTGACCGCTAAACCAATATATAAAAGAACCAAAGGTGTCATAATGCCACCCAATTTACCCATAGTCTCACTTATAAAAAAAGGCAATCTCTCCATATTAAAACCAAAAAACACCAAAATCAAGGCAATGACTATAAAGATATTTACTGGTTCGGAGAGCATTGCCAATATCAATGATTTTAATTTTGTTCCCTTTTTGTTTGTTGTAATGTTGTTTTGGGTATAAAACCAGTTCATAGCTATTAGGTACAGAAAAATAAGAACAAAGATTTTATTGCCTAAATCTGCCATAGCCGCTTTGGCTAAGTAATCTTCGCCAAGAAATTCTAAAACAAATGGGAAGCAGGAGAGACCGGGTGCTAGTGAGGGTACTAATAACCTGGCAGTTCTGTAATTGGGAGAATTCTTTTTAATACCTGTTAAAGGCATTATGTATGGGAACGCTACATAAAGGATGATATTTAAGGCCAAGGCCAAAAAAGGCAGCGATAGCAACGCTCCGTCTATTTTCACACCAATAAGGGCAATAAAAATGGTAGCAGGCAACGCTAGGTTTAGTATTATTTTTTTTATGCCGGTAAGTTCTTCCTTGGACTTAAACTTAAGTTTTAAAAGAAGACCAATCCCTATAAACAATACAAAAGTCAAGGTTTTTTGTAAAGTAAGATTCATTTTATGCCATTACATCCGACAATGCAGAAGTGAATATTTTCATTTCATCCATGGTTCCCATACTTACCCTACACCAATTCTTATTCATAAATTCAAAGGCACGAACGCCAACTTTCTTTTCCATCATTTTTTGTAAAAACAATTTTCCATCCATTTCAATTGGAAAAATTATAAAACTGGTGGATGAAGGAACATAATTGTACCCTAATTTATCAAGGCTTTTGTAAACATATTCTCTTGCTTCCGCATTATTTGTTCTTGATAGTTTTTGAAACTCCTTGTCATCCATACTTGCAATGGCCGCAAAAATGGAAGGGTAGGAGATACCCATACCTCCCCTAGTAATTCTTTGAATTTTATCAAGCGTTTTTTCCTGTGCAACGATATAGCCAACCCTTAACCCGGCCATACCATGAATTTTGGAAAAAGTTCTCGCAATAATAACATCTTTCCCTTCATTAATAAGGCTTACCATGCTTTGCTTTGCACCATCTTCAAGAAATCCTAAATAGGCTTCATCAATAAAAACCGGTACTTTTTCCGAAACCCTGGAACAGAAATCCAGTAGTGCCTCGCTCTCTGTAATACTTCCTGTTGGGTTGTTGGGATTACATATATAGACCATTTTGGTGTCTTTGTCAATTGCCGCTTCCATACCTTCTAAATCATGAGACCAGTCTTCTTTTAAAGGAACTGGTTTCCAAGTGGCGCCAGTAGCTTCGGCAACACGTATTAAAGACATATAGGATGGGTCTGCGGAGACAACATTGCCTCCTTCTAGGAATAGTACCATACCGGTTTTCTCCAATAAATCGGACGAACCTGGTCCCATCATAATATTTTTTGGATCTACACCTTCTTTTACCGCTATTTTATCAATTAGTTGAAAGAGTTCTTTCCATGCATAACGGTTTCCTTTTGGGGCAACATTTTTTAAAGCTTCTAGTGCTTTTGGAGATGGACCATATGGATTTTCATTGGCGTTTAACTTTGCCAATAATGTATCCTCTTCTGGAAATTCATCTGGAATAAATTCTTTGAAAAATGGACTATACAATGCGTTTCCATTTTGGTCAAAAACCATGGGAGCCTTTGTAGTTTCTGCAATACCGATATGAGGAAAAAAAGTAATACCACCAGCGGTTAATAATCCTGTTTTTAACCAATTTCTTCTATTTATTTTTCCAGTTTCCATAAGTAATTTTTATTTGATTAGCTATGGTAACTAAATTATAAATGTAAAAATCTAAATCCTATCTCAATTATGTAAAAATCAGGCGGTTAAAATACTTATGCCGAATATTAGCGGATGCAAAATTATCAATATCTTATTTTAAGAGGGAAATTTGGGGGTTATTTTGCTAAAATCCCATCCTTTTCTATTAAAGGAATAGTGGTGGTATTATTTTCGGAAACCGTTCCTTTTTCAAAAAGAAATTTTCTTTCATAGAGTTTATTATCAGCATAGTACGTAACATAAAACTCATTATTTAAGGTAAGTACTTCATCTTGTACCATCTCTATTTTTTCAAAAGATTTGGCTGCAACAACCCCAATAGCGTGCCTCATCACAGAAGTTTTGCGATCCATATCATATCCTTTGGAGACTATCAGCGCCATTTCAATAGGCGATTTACAGTTATTAAGGATATATGCGTTCCAATCTTTGGATAAAAATTCATCGTTCCATTCATGAATCAATGCAACAAATACATCTTTGGAAACAGGAATTTCTATATCTGACTTCATAGATAATAAACTAAACGGAAAACTTATAAAGCACTTTTAAACTGTTCTAGAAAACGTATGTCATTTTCACTTAAGAGGCGTATATCAGATATTTGGTGTAGTAGTAATGCGATCCTGTCAATACCCATACCAAAGGCAAAGCCAGAATATTCTTCTGGATCAATACCACAGTTTTTAAGAACATTGGGGTCTACCATTCCACAGCCCATAATTTCTAACCAACCGGTACCTTTTGTCATTTTATAATCGGTCTCTGTTTCTAATCCCCAGTATACATCTACTTCTGCACTAGGTTCTGTAAAAGGAAAGTAAGATGGTCTAAGCCTAATTTTAGATTTGCCAAAAAGTTCTGTGGTGAAATACTGTAATGTCTGTTTTAAATCTGCAAAAGAAACATTTTTATCAATATACAAACCTTCAACTTGGTGAAAAAAACAGTGTGAACGCGCAGATATTGCTTCGTTACGGTACACTCTACCAGGTGAGATGGTTCTAATAGGTGGTTTGTTGTTTTCCATATAACGTACCTGGACCGATGAAGTATGTGTACGTAAAAGAATATCCGGGTTTGTTTGAACAAAAAAAGTATCCTGCATATCCCTTGCTGGGTGATACTCTGGCAAATTCAATGCTGTAAAGTTATGCCAATCATCTTCTATTTCCGGTCCTTCCGACACGTTGAAACCAATTCTGGAAAAAATCTCTATAATTTGATTTTTTACTATAGAAATAGGGTGTCTTGCACCTAGCTCAATGGGCTCTCCCGGCCTGGTAAGATCTCCGTAAACTCCTTGCTCTTCCGATACACTTTCAAGGGATTCCTTTAGGGAATTTACTTTATCGGCAGCAGCTTGTTTTAGTTGGTTTATGGTCTGTCCAAATTCTTTTTTTTGTTCATTGGGAACTGTTTTGAATGCCGCGAAAAATTCGTTCAACAATCCTTTTTTCCCTAAATATTTAATACGAAAGGTTTCTATGTCCTCTTTTGTATTGGCAGTAAAAGCTTCAACTTCTGCTATATGTTTTTTAATCGTATCAATCATATCATAAACTAAAGCGGCAAAGTTAAAACATTTAAGAGAGTATAGATTGTTTTTTAAAGTTATTCCTATGTGTTAGGTTGACTTTGTATAGGTATCCTTCACATTCTCTTTTACCCAACTTAAGCATTCATCAAAAGATTTAAAAATATTTTCATTAGGTATTAAATCAGGGATTAAGCCAACACGTTCCATCATGTACTTTGGTTGTTTTAGGATATCAATCAAAAGAACACTAATGCCGGATTTTCGTAATTCTATAAGAACATCCTCAAAAGCATATAGTCCAGATTGGTCCATATATTGCATACGTTCCATTCTTATGATAACTGCAGACGCTGTATCTGGGATTTGATTAGCCAACGCTTGAAAATCACTAGTTGAGCCAAAAAACAATGGTCCTTTAATGTGTTTAATGAATACTTCTTCATTTAATTTAGACGGGAAATCCTTTTCATCTGGCCATAATTTTTCTTTCTCTAACAATTTTACATCGGACCGTTCTGCTGTTAAATCTCCCATTTTTTTCATAAACATTAATGATGCAATTACCAGGCCTACACCTACGGCGTAAACAAGGTTCCAAACCGAAGAAAGAACCAAAACTACAAGCATTATAACAACTTCAGAGCTAAATTTTAAGGGTCCAAGCTCAATATCTTTGGGCAAACTTGGTATTGCCTTTAGTCCTTTATAATCCATTACTCCAATTCCTACGGTTACAAGTATACCTGCCAAAACCGCGGCCGGTATTTGAGAGGCAACAGGACCCAAGGCCAAAAGAACAACAAGTAATAAAACTCCGGCCACCATACCGGAAAGTTTGGTTTTACCACCGGCATTTATATTTACTACGGTGCGTATGGTCGCCCCTGCACCTGGAAGGCCACCAAAGATTGCCGCTATACTGTTTCCAATGCCTTGGCCAACCAATTCTTTATTGGGCTTATGCTTTGTTTTGGTCATGTTATCGGCAACTACAGATGTTAACAGAGAATCAATAGCTCCTAACAGGGCTAAAGTCAAGGCAGTAAAAAAGTAAGGTGTTACAGAGCTTAATTCGAATTTTGTAAAAATTTCTAGATTGGGTATAGGTAGGCCGCTAGGGATTTCTTCAATGGGCCTGTAATCCAAATTAAAGCCAAAAGCAACTCCTGAAACTACAATCAAGGCTACCAATGCACTTGGTATAGTGGTTGTGATTTTTTTAAAACCGTATATTATTATGATAGTGGCCAATGCCAATGCCAGTTCTAGCCAATTAATATTTTGAAGAGCCCTTGGCAAAACCCTTAAAGCACCCAAAACACCCGATGCTTCGGTTTTTGCTAAGGTTTGAGCTTCTTTCACCATATCTGCTTCTGTAATATGTTTTGCACGTTTAATAGTTTCCTCAAAATCTTCAAGAACCAAAATACCTTCGCCAGCTTCTTCTTTAAGAATATTATCAAGTATAATTTCTTCTGCATAGGGCTTAAAATTAGCAACGAATGCTGCATCTTCCTTTGGATAGTACCCAATTGCCGGCAAAATTTGGGTTACCAAAATAATAACGCCAATTGCTGTCATAAATCCTGAAACTACAGGGTAGGGGATGTATCTTATATATTTGCCAATTCCCAAAAGTCCTAATCCAATTTGCATTAATCCAGCTAATAGAAAAACCACTAAAATTGCAGGTAGAGCTTTTTCAATACTACCGTCGTTCAAACCAATAATACTAGCAATGATTACCATGCTAACAGCGGTCATTGGTGCCGTTGGACCAGAAATTTGAGTGTTTGTCCCACCAAAAAGAGCGGCAAAAAAACTAATAAAAATAGCACCGTATAAACCCGCACTGGGTCCCAAACCAGAACTAACCCCAAAGGCAAGAGCAAGTGGTAGCGCTACGATACCAGCGGTGATTCCTCCAAATAGGTCACCTTTAAAATTTGAGAATAGGTTTTTCATAGATTTAAATTAAGCATTCCCATTTATATAGGGCTCTAAATAAAAGGTTCTTTTATATGATAAAATAAAATAGCTGATGCAATTTGCATCAGCTATTTTATTAAAATAATAAATATATTATGCGAAGAAGTCAACCTCCCCTGTAGAAATATCATACATGGCACCTACTATCAGTAATTCACCATTCTCTTCCATTTCTGATAGTACTTTACTTCTTTCTCTTATATTTTCAATGGTTAACACCACGTTTTTGGCAGCAACCTCATTCACAAAGTCCAGATTTTTTGAATTTCTAAGGCTTTCATCTTTAGGTTCTTTAACTTCCGCCACCGCTGGTTCTATCTTATTAATTAACGCAGTCAAGTTACCAAGCCTTGCGTGATCACAAGCACCTTTTATTGCACCACAACTGGTATGGCCTAGTACAACTACTAATTTGGTCCCAGCTAATTTGCAACCAAATTCCATACTGCCTAGTATATCTTCATTTACAAAGTTACCGGCAATACGTATGCTAAATATATCACCTAAACCTTGATCAAAAACCAATTCAGCTGATACTCTAGAATCTATACAACTTAATATGGTTGCAAAAGGAAATTGACCTTCACTGGTATCATTTACTTGTTCCAGAAGATTTCTGTTTGCCTTTAAGTTATTCTGAAAACGCTTATTACCTTCTTTTAAAAACCGCAATGATTTTTCCGGGGTCATGGTAGCTTGTGTTTCTTTAGTATGTGCTTTCATTATGTTATCTTTTTATGTTGTTAAAGGTTTTTTTGCCTTACTAGCAATAAGTAAAGGGATATTTAGATTGCCTATTAAATCTCCAATAGGTGAATTGCTATTTCTTCCTAAACAAAGTAAATTAACATTACTTAAGGATATATAATTAGAAAGAGCTTCAATTGTATTGTCCCTTTTTTCAAAAATATATTCTGTAGCTTTCTTTCCATTATATGTTTTTGGAGAAGTTTTGTATTCTGAGCCAGTTACTATTTTAAACGATTTTAGGGGTTCTTTCGAGTAAGAAAATAAATGGTCCTCAAAATCTATCTCATGCATCTCTTCCCCATCGTTTAAGAAAGCTAGGGATAATTTTTTATTGATATCCAACACCATGTTGTCATTAGCGATAAAAACAGAACCGGAATGATTTTCTAGTACAAATTTGGTAATGTTATTGCTTAATAATCCAGATAATATTGGCTTTTTCTTTCTAAGAACAATTATATCTGGTTTATTTTCCCTGATATACTTGCCTATTTCTAGTCTTGGATTTCCTATGGCATGGGAATATAAAATTCGTATACCGGATTCTTTGGTAAACTCATTGACTATTTTTTTCATTTTATTATCAATGGAGATAAAATCAGAATTGATATTACGAAGAGCGGACAACTGACTTTCCTGGTTTACGACTGAAGTCGCTTTTGAAACATGAAATAGCTCTATTTCCCCGTTAACCATTTCGGCTAAATTAACTGCACTGTTAAGCGTATTTCCAATAGAATCGTTTAAATCTGAAAAAACCGCTATTTTATGTTTGTTATTTTTCATTTTAAAAATTTTAGAAATCATTATAACCAAAGGAAAATAGAATACTAACTAAGGCTTATTTCCGATTTAGGTCTTCTTTCAAAAAACTCAGCATAACTAGCTGGGTTTTCTTCTGTTCCACGTTTGGATATTAGTTTAATATCAATGTTTCTCTCCTTGGCCTTAAAGGAAAAATCATCTAAAATCTCTATGATATCATTATCCAGGTAACGGGTTTTTAATACATCTAACTCAAGGTAGGTATCCCTTGGCAAACTATCTAGTTCTTTTAAAATAGCACCTTTATTAAAGAAGGTAACTTCTTCAGCCAGGGTCATTTTTATTTTATGTTTCCCATTACTTTTATCCTCTATATGAAGGAAATGAGAATTTTGATAACTCTTCAATAAAATAACTACAATACCAACAGCCAACCCTAAGCATATACCAATAAGAAGATCTGTAAATATTATACCTAGTATAGTAACAATAAAGGGTACAAATTGCTTCCATCCCAATTTGTACATTTTCTTGAACAAAGCTGGCTTAGCGAGTTTATATCCGACTATAAAAAGTACGGCCGCCAAAACGGATAGCGGAATCATATTTAATAATCTGGGAATTAGAATTACTGAAATCAATAATAAAAATCCATGTATGATGGCAGACATTTTAGTTCTACCACCAGATTGTATGTTCGCAGAACTTCTTACAATAACTTGGGTTATGGGTAAACCTCCAATTAATCCAGAAATGATATTTCCGGTACCTTGGGCCAATAGTTCACGATTTGTTGGAGTAACATTTTTATGGGGGTCTAACCTATCTGTAGCTTCAACACATAACAAAGTTTCCAAACTAGCCACCAAAGCGATGGTAAATGCCGTGACCCATATCTCTGGATTTGTGATAGCACTAAAGTTAGGAAAGCTAAATTGTGCTATAAAGGAGGAGGCATCTTCAGGTATGGGGACACTTACCAAGTGGTTTGCGGCAATTGCCAAGTTGCCATTATCTTTTGTAATGACGTAAAATAGTATTCCAGCTGCTACCGCTACCAAAGGTCCCTGAACCAATTGAAATATTTTTCCTTTTTTAGAAAGTACTTTGTCCCAAAGAATTAGGATTAAAAGGGCAATAATTGCAATCAATGAAGCCCCTGGACTAATGTTATTAATGGTTTCAAAAATTTCGGAAAATGTGTTTTTACCGTCTACTTGAAAAAAGGCAAAGTCGCCTTCTGGGTCAGGGTCGTAACCAAAAAAGTGAGGAATCTGCTTTAAAATAATGATAATACCAATTCCTGTAAGCATTCCTTTAATCACCGATGATGGAAAATAATAACCAATAACACCTGCTTTTAAAATACCAAACACAAGCTGTATGACACCTCCCAAAACAACGGCCACCAAGAAATTTTGATACCCACCTAAAGCACCTATTGCCGTAAGTACTATAGCCGCCAAACCTGCTGCTGGACCACTTACCCCTATTTTGGATCCACTTAAGGACCCCACTACTATACCACCAATGATACCAGCTATTAATCCTGAAAATAATGGAGCTCCACTTGCCAATGCAATACCTAGGCAAAGAGGTAATGCAACAAAAAATACTACGATACTTGCGGGTATATCGCTCTTTAAATGTTTAAACATATTTAAAATTATAATATCCCTTATAGATAGTTATTTATAAGAGAACTGGTTAGTTAATAAATAAATGATTGAGAATTAACCAATTTGTTTTGGAGGTGGAGATAGTACTTCTAAAGTATGGTTGTAATAAGTAATATACTCTAGATCTTTAATAGGAGATTTTATTTGAAATTTAACTATTGAAAAATCATTAGTATTTTCACTAACAAATTTTTCTTCAGCAGAAGATTTTTGACCTTGTTCTTGCTGTTCCTCCTCGTTAAGACTAAAAGTAATTACAGTTTGGTCATCACTAGACAAATATGAAACCATAGAAGGCGCAACTATGGCAAAAAGCCAAGTCGATAATAAAAAAATATGTAAATATGGTTTCAACATTTACGGTTAGGTGTTTAATACAAATATAAAATTATATGTTACTTGAGCCGTTAAGGAAATATTAAAAGTTTCGCAATAATTTTATCTCTTTAGAAGGTATCCAACCTGTTTCACCATCTGTTAGCCTTATCTTGTTCCAATCATTTAATTTTTCCAGAACATTTACTTTTGTACCCGCATGTAATGTAAAAACTTCTTGACTACTTTCATTGGGTTCTGACTTAATTTCTATCTCGTCAGCAAAAACAATAGCAGGGTTATTTGCATTAAAATCTTCTTGAACAATGAAAGCAAAAGCAAAACTAGTAATACTTAATACCAAAAAAATAATACTTGTAATAAATGCCCATCTTTTTCTTGAGGAATACTCAAAATAATAAAATGCTATGTATAGAAGAACGAATAGTACTAGAAATATAATGGATAGGTAGGCCCATCCATCAAATGACAATGTTTGTGTAATATTTTTATAAAACTTTGAGATGTTGGTTTGTGGCAAGGTGTCTATAGCGTCCAAAGTCATGTTCTGTGCATACCCTAGATTGGTTTTGACTTCTTCATCGTTAGGATTTAATAAGAGTGATTTTTCAAAATAGTAAATACTCTCCGGGATTTTGTTTAGTTTGTAATAACTATTTCCCATATTAAAGTAAAGTGCCGCAGAATGTTCACCACCCTCGAGGATACGGTTATATAATTCAATAGCAACCCCAAATTCACCCTTGTTATACGCCTCGGTGGCCTCATTAAAAAGAGCCTCACCCTTTTGCGCGCCCACACAAAAGGTTAAAAAGAAACATATATATGTAAAGATTCTTTTGTACATTCTTATAGTTGTTTGTCCATTAAAGAAATTACCTCACTAGCCTTTTCATAGTCACGTTCTATTTCAACCTTGGAAAAAGGACTATATCTGGCAGCTTCACAGTTTTTCAAAAGACCAATAAACTCATTTACAGTTTCTTCTTCAATCTGTTTCTTCAATAATAATTCCGATATTTTATCCTTACTAAATTCCGAAGTCTCAATCTTTAGTTTAGCTTTTAAATAGTTGTGCAGCGCTCTCTCCAAAGCAACATAAAATGCATCCTTATCTCCCATTTGTTTTTTGGCCGCAGATAAATATTTACGTGCTAATTTATTCGCTTTTTTAATTTTATTGCCAATTACATCACCTGCAATGGCATCTCTTTTCTTTCTTAGAAATATA